>JAOACP010000025.1 GCA_026417795.1 Thermanaerothrix sp. | reverse complement strand
ATGTGTATAAGAGACAGGGGCATGAGATCAAGGTGGAGACCCAGGGATCCATCGGGGTGGAGAACCGATTGACCGAGGAGGACATACGTCTTGCGGACGGGGTGATAATAGCCGCCGGCAAGGGGGTTGATAAGGAGCGTTTCAGGGGCAAGCGCCTCATAGAGGTGTCCGTGGCGGAGGGAATCAAGATGGCGGATGCTATCATAGAGCGCCTTGAGAAGGGGGACGCCCCGGTCTTTGGGGGATCTGGTGAGGCTCCGGCGGAAGCTATGTCTTGCAACGTCCCCAAGGGGTCCAAGATGCCGGTTTACCAGAACCTGATGAACGGGGTGTCCTACATGATCCCCTTCGTGGTAATAGGGGGGCTTCTCATCGCCCTGTCCTTGGCCATAGGGGGCAAGCCGACGCCGAAGGGGCTTGTGATACCCGAGGGCTCCCTTTGGAACACGGTGTTGAACGTGGGGGTCGCCAGCTTCACCTTCATGGTGCCCATCCTTTCGGGCTTCATAGCTTACAGCATAGCGGACCGTCCGGGGCTTGCCCCCGGAATGGTGGGAGGGTACGTGGCGGCCAACGGGGCCTTCTTCGGCAGCTCCGCCGGCACGGGTTTCATCGGCGGCATAGTGGCGGGGTTCATAGCCGGCTACGTGGTGCGTTTCATAAAGGGGATAAGGGTGCCCAAGATGATCCAGCCGGTTATGCCCATACTGGTCATACCGGTGGTGTCCGCGCTGGTGGTATCATCGGTGTTCATATTCGGAATAGGCAAGCCCATAGCGGGGGTCATGGAGGCCTTGACCGGGTGGCTCAACGGCATGCAGGACTCCAGCCGGGTGGCCTTGGCCATGGTGCTTGGCGCCATGATAGCCTTTGACATGGGAGGGCCCGTCAACAAGGTGGCGTTTCTCTTCGGTTCCGCCATGATAGCCGAGGGGCATCCGGAGGTCATGGGGCCCATAGCGGTGGCCATCTGCGTTCCCCCGCTGGGGCTTGGGGTGGCCACCATGTTGGCCCGGTCCAAGTACTCCAAGGAAGAGGTGGAGGCCGGCAAGGCGGCGTTTGCCATGGGGCTGGTGGGCATCACCGAGGGGGCCATACCGTTCGCTGCCAAGGACCCCATCAGGGTGATACCCAGCATAATGGTGGGCTCCATGTGCGGAGCGGTGGTGGCCATGTTGAGCGGGGTGACGGACCACGTCCCTCACGGGGGCCCCATAGTGGCGGTCCTTCAGGCGGTGGACAACGTCCCCATGTTCTTCGCCGCCGTGGCGTTGGGCGTGGCGGCGACTGCGGCGATGGTGAACTTCCTGAAGAGCAGGTAGGGCCCCGGGGCTTTTAAGCCCCCGGGGTCCCCGGCGGACCCGGGATGGAGGGTTTCCATGGAGGCAAGGTATCGGAGGATGCTCAAACTGCTTGCCGAGGCGGATGACTACGTGCCCCTGTCGGTTATGGCGGACCGGCTGGGGTGCTCGGAGAGGACCTTGAGGAACCACCTCAAGGCAATGGATGGCATGCTCCGCCGTGACTACCGCCTGTCCTTGGACCGGCGCCCTGGCCGCGGGGTGGCCCTAGTGGGGGATGAGCAGAGCAGGGGGCGCCTTCTGAGGGACCTCTTCGCCCAGCAGAACCGACCCTTGGGAGACCTGGAGAAGGCGGTCTTGCTGGAGCTATTGGATCCCAGGGGTGAGATAACCGTGGGGAGGCTGGCGGAGCGGCTCCGGTTAAGCCGCTCCACCATAACCGGGGTGCTGGATCGGGTGGAGTCCTGGCTGTCCCAGTTGGGGCTTAGGCTTTCCAGAAAGCCCAACGTGGGAGTCCAGGTTCAAGGGGACGAGAGGGCCAAGAGGCTTGCCATCTCAAGGCTTCACAAGCTCCTCTCGTCCCCAGGCCCTCCCCGGGGCTGTGTCCATGGGGAGGGCCCCCTTCACCGGGGTGAGCTGGGTTTCCTGCTCGCCAAGACCAGGGAGGTCCTGGATGACGTGGGTATACCCCTGGCGGAGGAGGCCTTGCAGGGCCTCGCGGTCCACCTGGCGGTGGCGGTCAAAAGGGTGCGGCAGGGATGTCCCATAAAGGTGGCTCCCCATGAGGTGTCCATGGTGGATGGGCGCAGGGAGCTTACCGCCGCCATGCGGCTGATGGAGCTCCTGCAGGATGGACTTTGCCTTAAGATGCCCCACGACGAGGCGGTGTACCTGGCCCTGCACATTAGAAGTTCCAGGGTCCTGGCGGACGGATACCTCTCCTCCGCCGGGGACGTGAGCGAGGAAGCGCTGGGGTTGAGCGCCTTTCTGGTGGGGGAGTTCGCAAAAAGGCTGGATTCAAGGCTTGGGTCCGACGAGAGGCTGCTGGCGGACCTTGCCACGCACCTCACCTCCTCCGTGAACCGGATCCGGTGCGGGTTCCCGGTGGTGAACCCCATACTGGCTCAGATAAAGAGGACCTTCTTCTACGCCTTCGAGGTGGGATTGGAGGGGGCTTTAAAGTGCGGGGACCTGATGGGCATAAGGCTTCCCGAGGATGAGGTGGGGTACGTGGTCCTCCACGTGCAGGCGGCACTGGAGCGGCTTAGGGGGCTAAACGGCGGAGATTGCCGGGTGGTGGTCTTCTGCCCCCAGGGGATAGGTATAATGCGCCTCATGGAGGCCAAGATATCGTCCGCGTTCCCGGGGGTCAGGGTCACGGGGGCAGGGTCATTGAAGAGTCTCATGGAGGAGGCAAGGGATCCCTCCGTGGTGGTCATAGGCACATCTCCTCCCCCCTTGGGTCTTGGTAGGCCCTATCGGGAGGTGACCCCCCTCCTCAAGGAGGGGGAGATAAGGCGTGTGGAGGACCTGATCCGCAGGGAGAGCCGGGGTGAGGGAGGCCGTCCCTCCCGATATCCCTTCATGGGCAGCCTAGTGCGGGAGGATCTTCTGTTCCTGAACCACCGAGGGGAGGATCGGTGGGAGGTCATAGAGAGCCTGGCATCGGCCCTATCCAAGGCCCGCCTGGTTTTTCCCGGCTACCCGGAGGCGGTCAAGGCCCGGGAGAGGACCTCCTCTACCTGCATCGGGGGAGGCCTTGCGATACCCCACGGGGATCCCCTCATGTCCAAGGGCAGCGCGGTGGCGGTGGCTAGGCTTGTCCACCCGGTGGACTGGGAGGGCGAGGAGGTCGACTTGGTGATGATGATAGCGGGCTGCGCCGGGGATGGGCAAGAGTTAAGACGCCTCTTCGGGGAGCTGGCGGCCCTGTCGGAGGACGAAAGGACGTTGGAGAGGTTAAAGTCTGCCGGGTCCGCCCGGGATTTCTGCGGTGTTCTTAAGGGGGATTTGCTTTGACCGTTAACCTGATGGATCTGATGCCGTTGGATCTGGTGAACTTGGAGCTTAAAGGGCGGACCAAGGAGGAGGTCATCGCCGAGATGGCGGGAATGGCCCACAGGGCCGGTTTCCTTGGGGATCTTGAGACCTACGTTGGGGATGTGATGGCCCGGGAGGCCCTTGGCACCACCGGGGTTGGGATGGGTATAGCCATACCCCACGGCAAGAGCCGGGGAGTCGAAAGACCTTGCGTCGCCTTCGGAAGAAAGGCCTCGGGGGTTGACTGGGAGAGCCTTGATGGGGAACCCGCCCGTCTTGTGTTCATGATCGCGGTCCCAACGGAGGGGGCTTTGGATCAGCACCTTAAGATACTGCAGACCCTCTCCCGGCGGCTCATGGACCAGCGGCTGCGGGATTCTCTCATGAACGCCGCCAGCCCCTCGGAAGCTTTGTCCCTGCTGTGCGGGGTGGAGTGAATCTCCCGTGGAAGGACTGGTTTTCAGGCTAACCCCGGTCTTCAAGGAGAGGCTCTGGGGGGGCCGCAGGCTGCGGGAGCTCTTCGGACTTCCCGAAGGGGCCTTTGGAGGGCCCCTGGGGGAGTGTTGGGCCCTCTCGGGGCACCCTGGGGGCGAGAGCCTCGTGGCTTCGGGGCCCTTTGAGGGGATGGGGCTTATGGAGCTCTTCAGGATTCGGCCGGAGCTCTTTGGGGATTTCTCGTACCAGGACCCCTTCCCAATCATGGTTAAGCTCATAGACGCCGCACAGGATCTGTCCATACAGGTCCATCCCGACGACCGCTTGGCGGTGGAGCTGGGGGAGAGGGACCCGGGCAAGGCGGAGTGCTGGTACGTGTTGGACTACCCCGAGGGGGCGTCCATGGTGCTGGGCCACAACGGCGGTACGGTGGAGCAGGCGGCCCGGTGGGCCCTGGAGGGCCGGTGGGATCGGTTGTTAAGGCGGGTGCCCATACGCCCCGGGGACTTCGTCTTCATACCCCCCGGCACGGTCCACTCCCTTTGCGCCGGGGCCTTTGTGGCGGAGGTGCAGATAAGCTCCGACGTAACCTACCGGCTGTACGATTATGACCGCTTAGGCCCCGACGGCCTCCCTCGGCCGCTGCACCTGGACAAGGCCCTTCGGGCCCTCTTCGCCCCCCAAAGGCCCTCACCCACGGGGCCCGTGGAGGTTCTAAAGGGCCAAGGGTGGGAGCAGAGGGTGTTCCTTAAGGGGGAGCCCTTCTTCGTGTCACTGGTAAGGACGAGGGGGGCCGTTAAGCTTTTGGCGAAGGACGCCTTCATGTGCGTTGGCGTCCTCTCCGGGGCGGGACGGGTCCGGTGGGATTCCGGCGAGATCCAGGTCTTGGCCGGCGACCACTTGCTGGCGTCCCGGGGGACCCACTTCGCGTTGGAGGGGGATCTGGAGGCTCTCCTCTCCTCCCCGTCGAACAAGGGGAATGAAGCCCCCGGGGCGCAGCCGCGAAATGGGGCATGGGGCTTATAGCTTATTAAAAAATAAAAAAATAAAAAACGGCCGGGGATCTGACGCGTCCCCGGCCATTTGCGTATCTTGAGTTTAGCTTTAAGGAAGGTCTAGAGCTTGACGTCGCTCAGGTTCTTCTGGGCCTTTACTATGGAGGATATGATGGAGGCCATGGACTTGAAGCGGTTCGTGGCCTCCTCCATGACGGCTACCGACTGGTTCATCTCATCGGCGCCGTCGGATATCTTGGTGCTGGCGTCGTCCAGTATCTGGTCCACCCTTCCGAGGAAGTCCTTGTTGGTGGACAGGAAGTCCATGAAGCCCGACAGGGATCCCCGGATGACGGAGAACATCTCGCTAACCCTGCGCACGTTTTCCATGGCCCCCTGAACCTGGGCGGAGATGGAGAACACCCGGCTTGATATCTTCTCCGAGGCCTCCTTGGTCTCTATGGCCAGCTTCTGGACCTCCTGGGCCACCACCGCGAAGCCCTTGCCGTGCTCCCCCGCCCTGGCGGCCTCGATGGAGGCGTTAAGTGCCAGCAGGTTGGTCTGCTTGGCTATCTTCTGAATCTCCTTGGAGATCTTCTCGATCTCGAGGAACGAGTTAAGGGTCTCGAAGGTGGAGTCAACCGTCTTGGCCACGTCGGAGTTCATGCTCTCCAGGTCCGTCCCGGACTTCCTGAGCTCCTCCTCCAGCTTCACGTTCATCAGGTTGATCCTCTCCACGTTCTCCCTAGCTTCCCGGCTGCTTCTCTCGAACTCGTGGACTATCTCGGTGAAGAGCTTTTCGAGGCTCTGGAACTTGTCCGATATTTCCCCCAGCTCCCGCTGGACGTCCAGCACCCGCCGCACCAGCACCTCGTCCAGCTGGGACATGAAGGAGTTCATTATGGTGCTGCTGAAATGGGACGCGGAGAGGGATCTTATGACCTGAGGAGTATCGCTCATGAGAACACCCCCCTAGCGGGCGGACAGCTTGCCCTGGGCGTTGTAGAAGTTATCCAGGATGTCGCTCCCGCACTTGAGCTCCTTGAACCAGTTTAGGAAGCGCCTTGCGGCCTCCCCCTTCATGACCGCCCCGTGCTGGGGGGCGATTATGTCCACGTCGAAGCGGGACACCATCTCCACCCACTTGCGGCAGGCGACGTTGGACGCCATGTAGCGCTTGTGGAAACCCTCCATGTACTGCAGGTGGCTGTCGAAGTCCTTGACCTCCGGATACCTCTTGCCGGGGGGGAACACTGCGGCTCCTATGTCCCCGGTGAAGAGTATCCGGCTTGCGGGGTCGTACAGGGAGAAGCATCCGGTGGAGTGCAGGAAGTGGCTTGGTATGAAGTGCACCTGGTTACCGGAGGCGAAGGACAGGGTGCCCCCGCCGTCGGGGATGGGCACTATGCGGCGCTGGTCGTAAACCCCGAAGTGGGGCAGGAACCTGGTCCAAAGGCCGGATATGTACACCTTGGCCCGCTCCGCTATGGGAAGCCACAGGGTAACCCCCGACGACACGTCCGGGTCCTGGTGGGTGTAGAAGATGTGCCTCACCTTTGAGAGGTCCACCACCTCCGCCACGTTGGCCAGCACCCGGGGGAACACGTGGGCCCCGCCGGGGTCCAGGAGCATCACCTCGTCCCCGTCCTGTATCATGTATTGGTTGGTCTGGACGAACCCCTCCTCTTCCTGCTCCTCCCATCCAAGGTGGAAGAACTTGTGAGAGGGGCTCTCATATAAAACGGTGGTGCTGAAAAGGCCCATCTTGAATCCCCCTTCCATGTCTGTGGCTGAATTCTATTCTATCATCTTTGCAGGTTTCAATCCTTTGCTGGACTTAATCCTGGTCTTCCAGGGCCACGATGCCCCTTTCACCCTGGCCGTCGAGGTACACGTTGAAAACCCCGCTGTAAAGCCTCACCGCCCGGTGAAGCCCCTGTTCGAAGAGGGCGGAGCTGAACCACCGGCGGTTGAAGTGGTTGCCCTCCTGGCCGTCGAACACCGGCAGGTACAGGATGCCGTCGCTGTCCATGTCCAGGAAGAAGTGGGTGCCGTAGGACAGCTCCGGGCTCATGCCGTAGGAGGGCAGGCTGAGCTCCACCAGGCAGGCGCAGTTGCATATCTGGGCGTAGGACGCGGGCACCCCGAGGGACGGGTTGCTGCTTCCCCATCTTCCGGGCCCCACCAGTATGTAGGGTTCCCCCTTGAGCCTTGCGTTCATCTCCCCCACCGCTTGGGCCACCCGCACGGGATCCCAGTTGGACATGTAGGCCTCCGCGTCCACGTACACCAGGTGGCGAACCCCCTTGAGGACCCCGTTGCTCACCATCCGGTCCCCCTTGAGCAGCACCCGGTCGTGGGCGATGGGGGGCACCTCCACCTGGGCCATCTCGTCGAAGGACGCCAAGGGCCGCATCTGGAGCAGGTGCATGACGCCACCTTCGGTCTCGTAGGTGAACTCCATGTCCACCGGGCACCCCATCCGGGCCTCCATTAGCCCCATGAGGCGGCGGACCGTGTCGAAGAGCTCCCTGAACCGCACCGGAAGGCCGTGGAAGGTGAAAAGGGGCCTTTCGGGGCCCTCGGCCTCCGACAGGGTGGAGAGGAGCATCCCGTCGGAGTACTTCTCGATGAAGTACCCGGCGTTTCGGTGGTTTTTGAGTATGGACTTTAGAAAGAGGTTGTTCAGCGAACCGGTGAGGAACGCCCGCCGCGGGAGGTCTATGTAGTCGAAGTCCGACTGGCTGGACTGGGCGATCTGCTCCGGGGTGTTCCCCTCGGGTCTTAGGTTGGGGTTGGTGAGGTAAAACACCCGGGCGTTGCCCCGTTCCACCGTCCTGGTCCCAAGGCCGAAGCAGATCCTCATCACCCCGTCCTCCTTGCGGACCCTTGGGGTGGGGCGCCGGAAGACCCGGGAGAAGACGGTGCCGGAGAGCTCCGGGTAGTAGAGGTCCCCACGGAGGCGTCCCACCACCGGCTGTATCAAGACCCCCATGGCCTCCATGCGGTCTCCCATGCCGTGCTTTGCCCTGTAGGCCCTGGCGGAGGGGTTGAACAGCGACAGCCACACCCGCTTGAGGGCCCCCTCAAGGGCGTTCAGCCCCTCCTGGTCGGGGGTGCCGGCGGCCACGAAACAGGTCTCGTACTTTCCCGCGAACGATAGGGACAGGGAGTCCTCCAGAAGGGAGCTCGACCGCACCGCCAGGGGCAGTCCCGCAGCCCTCTCAAGGATCCGCATGAGATCCCCCTTGAGAGCCTCCCCCACGGAAAGCCCATCCGCCATGGAATCGAGGTCCGCCTGGGATGGGTCGTCGTAGAGCCAGTCCAGGCGGTTGCCATCCACGAAGTCGAAGAAGGCCTCGGTGGTGATGGAGAAGGAGAAGGCGGGGAAGGACACCAGCTCCCTTAGGGGGGAGGACTCCACCACCGCCCTGGCGAAGGCAAGACCCTTGGCCTTGCCTCCGCACTTTCCGTCCCCTATGAGCTCCCCCAGATCCCTGTAGAGGGGCTCCGGGTCAAAGCGGATGAAGTCCGACCGGTGCAGCTTCAGGGGTTCAAGCGGTATATCGTCCGGGGCCACGGTATTGCCTCCCTTATGTGCTTAAGGCCGCATATCCAGGCTACCGCCCGTTCTATGCCCATGCCGAAGCCGCTGTGGGGGAAGGAGCCGTAACGGCGCAGGTCCAGGTACCAGGAGTAGGAGTCCTCCGGGAGGCCGTGGGCCCTTATGCTGGACAGCAATAGGTCCAGATCGTCCTCCCTCTGGGAGCCGCCGATTATCTCCCCGTATCCCTCCGGGGCCAGTAGGTCGTCGCATAGCACCAGGTCCTCCCGCTCCGGGTGCTGCTTCATGTAGAAGGCCTTCACCTTCTTGGGGTAGCACTCCACGAACACCGGCCGCTGGAACTGCTGGGTGAGCATGGTCTCGTCGTCGCCGCCGAAGTCGTCCCCGTAGGGTATGTCGCTTCCCAGCTTCTGGAGAAGCTTCACCGCGTCGTCGTAGGTTATGTGGTGGAAGGGCCCGTCCACCGCCTTGGCGAGCTGGTCCACGTCCCGCTCCAGGAACAGCAGGTCCTTCTCGTGGTGCTCCAGCACCTCTTTGACGATGAAGGACACCATCTCCTCCTGCAGGGCCATGTTGTCCTGGTGTTCGAAGAAGGCCGCCTCGGGCTCTATCATCCAGAACTCCGTGAGGTGCCGGCGGGTCTTTGACTTCTCAGCCCTGAAGGTGGGGCCGAAGCAGTAGACCCGTCCGTAGGCCGCCGCGGCGGCCTCCAGGTACAGCTGCCCCGTCTGGGCCAGGTACGCCTTGCCCATGTCGAAGTAGTCCAGCTCGAAGAGCCCGTCGGCCCCCTCCCCGATGGAGCCCGTGAGTATGGGGCTGTCCACCAGCATGAACCCCTTGCGGTGGAGGAAGTTGCGGCAGGACAGGATGACCCGGTCCCGTATGGACATGATGCACCTCTGCCGGCGGCTCCTGAGCCACAGGTGCCGGTGGTCCAGCAGGAAGTCTATGCCGTGTTCCTTCTTGGATATGGGGTACTCCTCGGTGGGGTTGGATATTATCCTAAGGTCCGTGACCCCCAGCTCGTACCCCGACGGGGCCCTGTCGTCCCGCCGCACGGTGCCCTGCACCTCCACGGAGGCCTCGATCCATATGCCTTTGGCGGCGGCGAAGAGCTCCTCGCTCACGGAGCTGCGCTCCATGACCGCCTGTATGAACCCCGATCCGTCCCTCACCTGGAGGAAGTGGATCTTGCCGGAACTCCTCTTGTTGTAGACCCAGCCCTTGATGGTGACCGTCTTGCCCTCGTAGGGGGCCAGGTCGCATATCCTTATCAATGGGGCGCTCATGACTTTACTACCTCCCGTCGAAAAGACCGTTATCGTTGGCTTGGGATATATAAATGTATAATACACTAACGGGGCCCTGTCGTCCCCGTTGGATTCATACTTTCTTCGATCAAGGGGAACTTCTTCGACATGGAGATACCGCGTCTTATCCTGGCGGAAGAGGTAACCGGGGCCATCCCGGTGGGGGTCATGCTGGCGGGGGCCCTGAAGCAGAGGGGGTACCGGCTCAGGCTCTTCTCGTCCTACCGGGACGAGAGGGTGTTGCGCCTCGTGGAGCTGGTCTCTTCCCAGCGTTGCCACCAGCTGGACCTGGAGGCTTTGGGAACCGTTTCAAGGCTCAAGGCCCTCTTCGAGGCCGCCTCGGCGGAGGGGGAGCTGAGCGTTGTCATAAGCCCGTTGGGGGAGAGGGTGAAGAACGACCGGTTCGTGCCGGAGGAGAGCACCCTTAAGCTGATGGATGCCCTGGAGTGTCCGGTGATGCCCGTAATCAGGGCCGATACGTCCGCCTTCGCCGCCGCGGGCATTTTAGTTCAGGTCATGGCCGCCATCCCCCCCGATTCGGCGCCCATGGGGCTTTTCGTGGGGGTCCCCAACCCCAGGGAGTACCAGCTGCTGGACCGGGAGGTGGGGCGGCGCCTGCCCTTCCTGAGCCTTGGCTACGTGCCCAGGGACTTCATCCGTGACATGCCCTCCATGGGGGATCTTTGTTCCTCCAAGATCCCGCCGTTACTCGTGGGGCTCAAGGCCGCGGTGGCCAGGCTCCAGTCCATGGAGCACCAGATCCTGTGGCCCGCCTTCGGCGCCGTTGGGACCATGGCCCAGCCCTGGAAGCTACAGGAGATGCCGGAGAGCATCCCATCAAAACCGCTGGTGGGGGTGTTGAAACACCACTCCATGTCCCTGGGAGGGGGCAATGGGGAGGCGCTTCTTGCCGCCATGGGCTGCTCCGTGGTGCCCGTCCCGGTGGAGGATGGGGATCTTCCCCAGGACATTGACGGACTTTTAATCCCCCATGGCCCGGCATACCTGGGTCTGTTAGAATTGCGGAACAACCGGTCCCTTGTGGCTTCCATAGGCCGGATGTTCCTGTCGGGCAAGCCGGTTTTGGCCGATGGAGGATCCTCGCTGATACTCGGCCGGGAGGTGCTTACCCCCTCCGGCGCCATTAAGGGGCTTGCCATGTTCCCCTACGACGGCATCCCCTACGGCGGGGATGGGGAGATGGAGCCCCGGGTGCTCCGGGCGGTGGATGAGGGTCCCCTCCTCAAAAGGGGAGACGCGGCCCTGGGGCTGAGAAGCCCCTGGTCCGGCTTCCTTAAGAGCCGGCAGGCCCAGGGGGAGTGGCAGGTGGAGTACGTTAAGGGGGGCCTTGAGGGCATGGACGGCTGGAGCCTTCGAAACGGGGTGGCCTCTTCGGTTCGTTTGGAGCTTTGGAGCTGTCATGGTCGGGTTCGGCGGTGGCTTGGAGGGGTGTAGGCCCTTTGAGGGTCCGGGCCCTGGAGTGTGTAAGGGGGGGGTAGCTTGAAGGAAGACGACATGTGCGACCTGGGGCCGGAGCTGTTGGCGGAGGCTCAGGGGGTTGGGGAGCTGATGGTATCCTGGAGGAGGGAGTTCCACCAGTTCCCGGAGCTGGCCTTTGAGGAGAACATAACCGCGTCCCGCATAACCCAGGCGCTGTCATCGATGAAGGGCATGAGGGTCTTTACGGGCCTTGGGGTGCCCACGTCGGTTGTAGGCCTGTTGCGGGGGGACATAGACCGGCCCGCCCTGGTCTTAAGGGCGGAGATGGACGCGTTGCCCCTGGAGGAGGAGACGGGGCTTCCATTCTCGTCCTCCATGCCGGGGGTCATGCACGCCTGCGGGCACGACGCCCACATGGCGTCCCTTTTGGGCTGCGCCATGTTGCTTTCGAACCGGGCGGAGCAGCTGGAGCGGCCGGTGATATTCCTCTTCCAGCCCGCGGAGGAGGGGCGGGGGGGCGCCAAGGCCCTCGTGGACGGGGGGCTTTTCAGGCGTTTCAAGGTGGACACCGTGCTTGGGGTCCTGATGTGGCCCCATCTACCCTATGGGTACCTGGCCACCAGGAAGGGCGTCATGACCGCCCTGTCGGACCGGATACACGTGGAGATCCGTGGGGTGGGGGGCCACGCCGCCACCCCCCACGCCACCGTGGACCCGGTGGTGGCGGCGTCCCACGTGGTGGTGGGTATACAGAGCCTCATATCCCGGGAGGTGGACCCCCTGGAGGGGGTGGTAATATCCTTCGGCCAGATGGAGGCGGGGTACGCCTACAACGTGATCCCAGAGAACGCCCACCTTTGGGGCACCCTAAGGGCCTTCAACACCAAGGTCAGGGATTACCTCAAGGAGCGCCTTGAGGAGATGGTGCCCCTCATAGCCCGGGCCCACAGGGCCAGGGCTTCGGTGGAGTACGTGAAGAACTACCCGTCGGTGCACAACGACCCCGACTGCGTGGAGCGGGTCATGGGGGCGGCTAAGAGGTTCTTCGGGGCGGACTCGATCAGGGATCTTGAGCATCCCCTGCTGTCCGGCGAGGACTTCTCCTTCTACTCCATGGAGGTGTCTTCGTGCCTCATGCTGCTTGGAACCGGCATGGAGTGCGGCCTGCACCACCCAAGGTACGACATCCCGGAGGAGCTCATGCCCCTCATGGCCGCATGGGAGGCCTTCCTGGCCGTTACCCTGTGATAGTATGCTTTGAGTCGGAGGTGCATCCCGCTGCACATCAAATTCCCTTATCGTTTCTGGAGGCGACGACGTGAATCATAGACTGGACGAGGCTATCTTGAAGAGGCTTGGCACCGGAGAGGGGGAGCACTGTCTTTGGTGGCATGGCGCCTGGTGGTCCAGGGGGGCGTTCCTCGGCATGTTCGAGGACTGCCTTGAGGCCCTCAAGGCGAGCGGTTTTGGGGAGGGGATGAGGCTGGGGCTCCTTTTGCCCAACAGCCCCCTGTTCTGGGCCCTTACCCTTGCGGCTTGGCGCCTTGGGGGGGCGGTGGCGCCCCTTAACTGGCGGGGCGTTTTGGACTCCAGGACGTTGGAGCACCTGGACCTCTTCGGCATCGTGGAGGCCGAGGGAAGCGAGGCGTCCTTGGCGTCTTTGGTTCCCAGGACCACCGGGAGCCTGGACGGGGGGATCCAGCCCTTCATCGGCCGAAAGTGCGTACAAGACAGCCCGGACGTGGCGGTGGTGTTTCAGACCTCCGGCACCACCGGCACGCCCAAGGCGGTGCCCCTTACACACCGCAACCTTCTTGCCAACTCGGAGGCCTGCGTGAGGCACGTGGCGGATCTCAAGGACGACGACGTGTTCCTAAACGCCCTGCCCAACTTCCATGCCCTGGGCTTCACCGTGTGCGGCCTTATACCGCTCCTGTTCGGCTTTCCCCAGGTGGTGGTGCCCTCCTTCATGCCCCCCGAGGGGACAGCGGAGGCGGTCCGCAAGGGGGACGTCACGGTCCTGCCGGCGGTTCCCATAATGATCTCCATGCTCATAGGCGCCTTCATGAGGAAGGGGGCGTCCCCAAGTTCCCTCAGGATGGTCATATCCGGCGGGGACCGGCTGCCCCCTAAGCTGGACCAGCGTTGCCAGTCGGTGCTGGGCGTTCCGGTTCTGGAGGGATACGGCCTTACGGAGACGTCGCCGGTCCTGGCGGTGAACCCCTCGAAGGCCCAAAGGCGTCCTGGCACCGTGGGGACCTTCATCCCAGGGGTTGAACACATGGTGCTGCGTTCCGACGGATCCCCCGCCGGAGAGGGGGAGGAGGGCCGTCTTCTGGTGAGGGGCCCCTCGATCTTCGAGGGCTACTTCAGGAACCCGGAGCTCAACCGGGCCAGGTTCCACGACGGGTGGTTCGACACCGAGGACCTGGTTAAGGTGGACCGGGACGGTTACGTCACCTTGGTGGCCCGGGTGAGCGACCTCATCATCGTGGGGGGCTTCAACGTGTATCCCCAGGAGGTGGAGGCGGTGATCATGGAGCACCCCAAGGTCAAGGACGTGGCGGTGGTGGGGGTGCCCAACCCCTTAAGCGGCCAGGCGGTAAAGGCCTTCGTGATCCCACGAAACGGAGAGATGCCCACCTTGAGGGAGATAGCGGAGTTCTGCAAGGCAAGACTCCCGCACTACAAGATACCAAGATCCCTTGAGGTGGTGGATCAGTTCCCCAGGTCCAGCATAGGTGAGGTAGTCAAGAGGGAGTTGAGGGGTAGATGAGCTTTGGCGTTGAGGTGGAGCTCTTTCATCCCCCAAGACACGGTATGCCTAAGGAGGTCAAGGGCCTTCTGACCTCGCAGGGTCTGCGTCTTGAGGGCGCGCCGGACGTGACGGTGCTGTTGAAGGTGGGCTCTTGTCCCGCCGCCACCGCGTCCCTTGAGGGGGACGTGATAAAGATGGTGGCGGTGGCGGAGGAGTTCCAGGAGATGGGCCTTGCGGCCCAGGCGGTTTCAAGGCTCATCGAGTGGGCCCGTCCTAAGGGGCTTGGGCACTTCTTCATATACACCAAGCCGTCGGAGGCGGATAAGTTCGCGACCCTGGGTTTTACTGAGATCGCAAGGTCCGACGGAGCGGTGCTTTTGGAGATGGGGCGCCCCAACAGGGACGACTTCGCCGCTTCCCTTGGGGCCCTGAGGGATGAGGTGGGGGTCCTTGAGTCCGGGGCGGTGGTGATGAACGCCAACCCCTTCACCAAGGGGCACCGCTACCTCGCCAAGATCGCCGCTTCCATGTCGGAGCACCTTTTCGTGGTGGTGGTGAGGGCGGATAGGTCCTCGTTCCCCTTTGAGGACCGGTTTGAGATGGTGAAACTGGGGCTTTCGGACCTTCCGAACGTCACCGTCCTTGACAGCGGCCCTTACGCGGTTTCCTCCGCCACGTTCCCCACCTACTTCCTGCGGGATCCCTCCAAGGAGGAGCTCATAACCATAGAGACCCGTCTGGATGCGGACCTTTTCGGCCGGCTTTTTGTGCCCTCCCTTGGGGTGAGGCGGCGTTTCGTTGGCACCGAGCCCTACTGCCCGGTGACCGCCGCCTATAACCGGGCCATGATGGAGGTGCTCCCCCGCTACGGGGTGGAGGTGGTGGAGATACCCCGCCTTGAGCTGTCCGGCAGGCCCGTGTCCGCCTCTTTGGTCCGTAGCGCCATGGCGGAGGGCCGGTTGGAGGACCTGAAGGAGCTTTTGCCGGAGACCACCTTGAGCTACCTCCTCTCCGAGCGGGGCCGCTTGCTCTTTGAGCGGGTGGCCGCCGCGAAGGGGGGGCACTGAGTTGCTGGAGATACCCCTTGACAGGGGGTCTTCGGTACCCCTTCACCGGCAGGTTAGCCATCACATAAGGCGGCTCATCCTTTCCGGCGCGTTGCCTGCGGGAAGCCAGCTGCCCTCCTTCCGGGAGATGTCCTGGTCCTTAAAGGTGAGCCGAAGCACCGTTGAGGAGGCCTACTCGGACCTGGAGGGGGAGGGGCTCGTGTGCCTTGTGCCTCGGAAGGGGGTCTTCGTGGCCCCCGTGGAGGCGGGGTGCGCCGCGGAGCGGCGCGATAACGGGCCCGTTAGGGTGTTGGACCGGGTGGACCTGGCCTCCGAGGGGCCCTTTGAGGATCTCGCGCCCAGGCGGGAGGTCCGGCGGGCCTTGCGGTGGGTGATGGATAAGCTGGGAGCCCCGGGATGGAGCTCGCCCCTTGAGGGGCTGCAGGAGCTTAAGGGGCATCTAGCTGGACACTCGGCGCTCCGGGGTGTGCCGGCCCTTAAGGAGCAGATGATAGTCACATCCGGCGGTCGAGAGGGGCTTTCCCTGTGCCTTTGGGCCCTCGTGCGGCGGGGGGCTAGAAGGCTTTGGGTGGACCGTCTTACGTATCCTTTGGCGTTCCGCCAGGGTGTAGCCCTTGGGATGGAGATAGTGCCCTTTGAGAACCTCCGGGAGCTGCAGGGCGCCAGCAGAGGGGACGTGGTGTACCTGGTCCCCAGCTTCCACAACCCCACCGGGCGCACCATGGGGGCTGAGGAGCGGAACTGGGTGCTGGAGGCGAGCGCGGACCGGGGGTTCGTCATATTGGAGGACGACACCTACGGGGAGCTTCGCTACGGCCCAAGCAGCGTGCCGGCCCTTAAGGCGTTGGACATGACGGGGGAGGTGCTGTACTTAGGGTCCTTTTCGCAGGGGTTGTTCCTGGAGGCGAAGCTTGGATACCTTCTGTGCCCCCATGGCATGATGGATGCCGTGCTGGAGCTTAAGGAGACCTTCTTCGGGGCCGCCAACCTCTTTTCTCAGCTCACGGCGCTGCGCCTTTTCGAAGAGGGGGCGGTGAACCGGATACTGGAGAGGAACCGATGCCTTGTAAGGCAGCGCATGGAAGCCCTGTGTTGCGCCCTTAGGATCCCCGTGCCCCAGGGCGGCGTGTTCGCGTGGCTGAAGGTCCCCTGCGGGGGCATGGAGTTTGCCCGGCGCCTCAAGGGCTTAGGAGTTGAGGTGGTGCCGGGAAGCCGTTTCTCCCCCCTAGGGGAGGACGTCCCGGCGGTGAGGCTTTCGGTGGCCTCCGCCTCTTCCCAGGACGTTCGAAGGGCCGCCGGGGTTGTGAGGGAGGTCTTGGATGGGCTGCCGCAGGGGGCGTGATCACGGGAGCTATGGGCCTTCACCCCTGGAGGAGGTCTTAAGGGCCCGGGAGGAGCGCTCCGCCCTCCGTCAGGCCCTCGTGGGGGATTTGCGCCGCCTTAGCCCTTACGAAGCTGCTGTGGTGCAAGGGGGACTTAACGTGCCGGGCTGGCCCAAGTCCCTCAAGGGTGGTATGGGGCGTCTTATGGGAGCCATTTCCAATGCCCTCGAGGGACTTAGGTGGCGTGAGCTGGCAAGCCTGGAGGACCCGCTGGGGCCGTTCCTGTTGGCGGCGGTGGAGGCAGATCCCCTGGAGGTGAAGGGTAGGTGCCTCAAGCTGGAGGAGGAGCTTCCGTGGGGGAGGCTTTTGGACCTTGACGTATTCGACCTTTGGGACCCCACGAAGCCCATAAAGAGGCAGGCCCTGGGGTTCCAGGAGCGCCGGTGCCTCATGTGCCCAAGGCCCGCCAAGGAGTGCGCCCAAGGCAGCCGCCACCACCTAGGGGCTTTAAGACGAAGGGCCCTGGTCCTTTGGGAGTTCCCCCAGCACTTCCTTCAGGTATTCCTTCCAGAGCTTGAGGGCCAGGAGGGCGCAAAGGGTGCCCCCCGCAAGGCCTAATACCACGTAGGGGACGCTTCCCCGGCCCAGGAGGAACCCCCCAAGGCCCCCCAGGGCGTATCCGTAGCCCACCACGCTGGAGATGGAGAGTATAAGCACCAGGAGCCGTTTGTTCATCCTTCCGCCCCTCCCGAGGCCAGCTGTCCTATGGTGTCCGCCGCCCTGCGCAGCTCCTCGGGGGAACACCAGGAGAAGGAAAGCCGCAAGAACCGGTCCTGGGCCTTTGGCACCGGAGGCCAGAAGGCCAGCTCCGGCACCGTGGCCACCCCTCTTTTCGTGACCAGCTCCACGGCCATGGCGGAGGGCTGGTCCACGAAGAGGTTGATGAAGCACCCCCCGGAGGGTACCCTTAGTTTGAGGTTCCACCTTAGAAGCCCGTCCCGCAGCGCGTCCCGCCGGACCTTGAGGAAGCTCCGAACCCGCTGGAGCTGTCCCGCCATGAGCCCTCGTTTTAGGAACTCCAGCACCAGCAGGGAGTCCGCAGCGGGAAGGGATATCATGGTCATCTCCTGCAGCCTGGCCAGGGACTCCACCATGGCTGGGTGCCCCAATATCCAGCCAAGCCGGACTCCCGGCGCCAGTATCTTTGAGAAGGAGCCAAGGTAAAGCACCATACCTGATTGGAACCCAAGGCACGGTATGGAGGCCTGGTCGTCTCGGGGGCCGTCCAGGTTCAACAGCCGGTAGGGGTCGTCCACCACCACCAGGAACCGGTGGCGGTCCGCCATCTCAAGGAGGCGCCTTTGCCTTTCGGGGCTCATGGAGCATCCCGAGGGGTTTTGGTGGTTCAGGATGGTGTACACCAGCTTGGGCACGTCCCCCCTGGAGCAGCGTTCCTCCAGCTGGTCCAGGTCCATGCCGTCCCGGTCCACCGGTATGGGCAGGAGGCGGGCTTTGTGGCGGATCAGGGTGCACCAGGTGTCGGGGTAGCAGGGGGCGTCGAAGGCCACCATGTCGCTGGGGTTGATGGTGCCCTGGCAGATTAGGTCGAAGGCGTACTGGGAGCCCAGGGTCATCATCAGGTTCTCCTCCGCCGCTTCCCTTGGGGCGCAGCCCTCCTCCTTTTGCCACTGAAGCACCGCTTCCCGCAGGGCCCCAAGGCCTCGGTTGCTTCCGTAGAGGAGGGCCTTTTTGTGGGACAGGATCCCGGCCATGGCGCACTCCGCCATGGCTTCTACGTCCATGGCCTCCAGGTATGGCTGGCCGGAAGTGAGCGGCAGCGCCCCGTTGGCGAGGCCCAGGCGTATGTACTTCACCAGCGGGGAGGGATGCAGCGGAAACTGGGAGGATAGTTCTTCGGCGGGATGCAGCATAAGACGCACCTCCGGTGATCTCTCAATGGTTTTGATGAACCTACGGATCCCCTCGCCTTGCGTAATAGTGCGACCGGCGCTACAATGTCAAATAATAGTTTATATTGGAAAAAATTCCCCTTGGGAGGGGCGCCCATGTTCGAGCCATCGCTTAATGAACCTGCTCAGGAGCCTAGACTTTACACCACCTCGGCGGAGTATGTCTACTCCACCCTGAGGCGGGAGATAATCACCAAGCAGCTCACCTCCGGCACCAGGCTTCCGGAGGTGGCCATAGCCACCAGGCTTAAGGTGAGCCGTACGCCGGTGAGGGAGGCCTTGAGGAGGCTGGCCAGCGAGGGCTTGGTGCTCATAATCCCCAACAGCGGCGCCAGGGTGGCGGCCCCCCGGCGGAAGGAGATGGAGGACGCCTACGTGGTGCGGGAGGAGCTGGAGTGCCTTGCGGTGCGGCTTGCGTGTTCCAACGTGACGGAGAAGCACTTAAGGCGCCTTGAGGAGTGCGTGGCGGACGAGGAGAGGGCCTTTGTGGAGCGGAACCTGGAGGCGTACCTTGAGGTGAACGAGGCGTTCCACCGGATAATAGCGGACGCCTCGGGGAACCGGGTTTTAAGGGAGTACGTGGAGAACATCCTGGCCCGCACGAACGTGTACATCGTGTTTTACGACCCCTTCTACATCGTGGAGAGCAACCCCAGCGTTGGGGAGCACCGGCTCATAATAGACGCCTTGAGGGCCAGGGACGCCCAAGGGGCGGTGGAGAGGATGAGAAGCCACATAAGGCTGTCCAAGGGGAGCTTGAGCGAGGGGGAGATTAAGGCTCCCTGAGGGGATGGGAGGTTCCCCAATGAGCTCCGCCGACTTTGGGCGGACGGGGGGAAGGAAAAAAGTGAAAAAGTCCACGTTGCGTTGATCCCCGGGGATAACTAAAATGGCCCCCGGGGTCAATCTTTTTGAAAAGGGGTAGAGTGGTTTTGAGTTCGATACCTTCGTTCGATCTAAAGAGGAACTACGACAGGGTCCGCCAGGAGATCCGAGAGGCGGTTGACAAGGTCCTTGAGAGCCAGCACTTCATACTGGGGCCCGAGGTCAAGGCCTTTGAGGATGAGTTCGCGTCGTACCTTGGGGTGCCCCACGCGGTGGGCTGCGCCTCCGGCAGCGACGCGCTGCTATTGGCCCTCATGGCCCTTGGGGTGGGCCCTGGGGATGAGGTTATAACCACCCCCTTCACGTTCTTCGCCAGCACCAGCTGCATATCCCGCCTTGGCGCCAGGGCGGTCTACGTTGACGTGGACATGGACACGTACAACATGAGGATGGACATGGTGATGGACGCGGTGACGCCTAGGACCAAGGCGGTGCTTCCGGTGCACATCTTCGGCCAGATGTGCCCCTTGGAGGAGATAGCCTCCCAGCTTAAGGAGCGGGGGATAGCCCTGGTGGAGGACTGCGCCCAGTCCTTTGGGGCGGTCCGCCGGGTGGGGGGCGGCATATTGAGGGGCGGTGCGGTGGGCGACCTGTCATGTTTCTCCTTCTTCCCCACCAAGAACCTGGGCTGCTACGGGGACGGGGGGCTTGTGGCCACCACGGACCCCGAGATGGAGAAGAGGCTTCGGTCCCTTCGGGTGCACGGCTCCTCCGCCACCTACTTCCACGACGAGGTGGGGCTCAACAGCCGGCTTGACGAGATCCAGGCGGCCATACTCCGGGTGAGGCTTCGGCACGCGGAGCAGTGGAACGAGGAGAGGCGGGCCGTAGCGGAGCGGTACCGGCTGCTCTTCGCCGCCCACGACCTCTTGGAGTTCGTGACTCCTCCCATGGAGCTTGAGGGCAACCGGCACGTGTTCCACCAGTACGTGGTGAGGGCCAAGGACCGGGACGAGCTGCAGAAGTTCCTGGCCCAGCGGGGGATCACCACCCGGGTGTACTACCCCCTCTCGCTGCACCTGCAGCCCTGCTTCCGCTACCTGGGCTACAAGGAGGGGGACTTCCCCGCCAGCGAGGCCTTGGCCGGCCAGGTGCTCGCCCTTCCCATGTTCCCGGAGCTGACGCCGGAGGAGCAGGAGGCGGTGGTGGGGGCCATGAAGGAGTTCTACTCCCGCTGATTTGACCATTGTTGCTCTTTCTCTAAAAATAGGTTACACTACTGAGGAGGGGTAGTCCCCTCCTCAGTATGATTATGGGAGTTAGACGCTTGTGGCCGTAGCGGCCTTAGGCTGATGGGATGTGGGATAAAAGCCATGAGAAGGGGAGGGATCATAGATGTTCTATCCGTTTTTTGACCCCACCATGTTGTTTCTGATACCGGCGGTCATCCTGGGCATTTGGGCCCAGGTGAGGGTTCAGAGCACCTACGCCCGTTACTCCGCCGTGTGGGCCCGGCGGGGTGTTACCGCGGAGCAGGTGGCCCAGGGGCTTTTGGGCCGTTTTGGCCTTAGGATCCCGGTGGAGCGGGTTCCTGGGAGCCTCACGGACCACTACGACCCCCGGGGCAAGGTGCTCAGGCTTTCGGACAGCGTGTGGGGCAACTACAGCATAGCCGCCATAGGTGTGGCGGCCCACGAGGTGGGGCACGCGGTGCAGGACCTTGAGGGGTACTCCCCCTTGAGGATAAGGAACGCCATAGTGCCGGTGGTTAACCTGGGGTCCATGGCGGCGCTTCCGCTGTTCTTCATCGGGCTCCTGTTCAGGTCTCCGTCCATGATGGACCTTGGCATCCTGTTCTTCCTTGGGGTGATCCTGTTCCACCTGGTGACGCTGCCGGTGGAGTTCGACGCTTCCGCCCGGGCCTTGCGGCTTCTGGCGGACACCGGGTACCTGGGGCCCGACGAGATAAGGGGGGCCCGGGCGGTGCTCAACGCCGCGGCCCTTACCTATGTGGCCGCCACGGTGATGGCGGTGTCCCAGCTGCTAAGGCTCCTGTTCCTGAGGGGCATGATCGGGGGCCGGGACGAGTAGGACCTTTTGCGGAGTGGTGGTTTGTTATAAACTCGTGGGGGCTTCCCCCGCGGGTTTTGTTTTTTATGTTTTTCCCGCCTTGGGATGCGGCGTCCCCGGGAGGAGCCCGACTGGAGGAGATGTTTGCCATATGAGGGGAATAGAAGCAGCGTTGACGGTTTGGAAGGAAGTTGGGGAGGGGGCCTTTGCGTCGGAGGCCCTGCGGAGGGTTTCGGGCCAGCTCTTACCGGGGGACAGGAAGCTGGCGGCCCTTTTGGTTTACGGGGCCTTAAGACGCCGCAGCCTGTGGCGGTTCATGTTGGAAAAGCGCCTTAGGCGCCCCTTCAAGGACCTGAAGCCCGTCACCCGGGACGCCCTCATGCTGGGCCTTGCGGGCTTGATGGAGCTTAAGCACTTCAACCCGGGCCCTCTCTACAAGGGGCTGGCCCAGGTGATGAAGGATCAAGGGGCCGATGAGGAGGTTCCCCTGTTCCACGGCGTTTTGAAGCGCCTTGAGAGGGAGGGGCAGGAGTTCCTGGACCGCCTCAAGGCCAGCACCTCCTCACGGGACGTGGCCATGTACTACGGGCTTCCCCTCTGGGGGCTGAGCCGCTTCATGGACCAGTGGGGCCCCAAGAAGGGCCGGGAGCTGGCCCGGCTGATGGCCATGACCCGTTACTCCGCCTTCTTCGTGCCTCCCGCGGAGAGGGAGAGGCTCATGGATGCCATGCGGTCCGCCGGGATTCGCTGCTGGCCCTCCGATGAGCTGGAGTTCTCGGTGAGGACCTGTTTTCACGGCTTCCCGCCGGAGGTTCCCGGCTACCGGGAGGGGCTTCTTCGCCCCATGAGCGAGTCCTCCATGTGGGTGGTCCGCTGCGCCGGTCATCTTGCAAGGGGCGGCAGGGTCCTTGACATGTGCTGCGGCAGGGGTATCAAGGGGTCCGCGCTGCTCACGTTGGACCAGCGGGTAACCCTGGAGGGCTGGGACATATCGGAGGGGAAGGTGAAGGCCGCCAGGGCGGATTTGGACCTGCGGGGCTTGTCCCACCGGGGCGTCATAAGGGCGGGGGACGCTTTGACGCTGATCCCTAAGGAGGATCCTGATCTTGTGCTGCTGGACGCCCCCTGCAGCGGAAGCGGCACCTGGGGCAGGCATCCCGAGGGGAAGTGGCGTATGTCCCCCGAGGAGGCGGACAGGCTCTCGGAGCTTCAGCGTCAGCTTCTGGACCGGGCGTTGAGCCTCGTGCCCAAGGGGGGGCGAGTGGTCTACTCCACCTGCAGCCTCTTTCGGGAGGAGAACGAGCGGGTGGTGGGGGAGGTGCTGTCCTCCCGGCGGGACGTGGTGGAGGAGCCGTTCCCCTTTAAGGGCGTGGACATAGTCAAGGGGCGTCCTTTCGGCGTCTACGTGTGGCCCAGGCTGCCCTGGGTGGACGGATTTTACTGCGCGGTGCTCTACCGGCGCGGTTAGCGGAGGGATACAAGGACATGGGCCGTTTTTTGAAGCTTGGGGTTCTCATCTCCCTTTTGGTCATAGTGGGCTCCGCCTACATGGCCCTCAGGCTGGTCTTCTTTGAGAGCCCGGAGGTGCAGGTGCCTGCGGTGATAGGCATGGACGCGGTGAAGGCGGTGGAGGCCCTTAGGTCACAGGGGTTGGTGGCCAGGATAGACCAGGTGGACTCCTCGCAGCCCCAGGGTATGGTGGTGTCCCAGTGGCCGGACCCGGGGGAGAAGGTGGAGCGGGGCAAGGTGGTGATCCTCAAGGCCAGCCGGGGTGGTCGGGTGGTTACGGTGCCCGACGTGAGGGGGCTGGAGATGGGGGAGGCGGTGAAGAGGCTTTCCGACGCAGGGCTTAAGGTGTCCGACGTGCTCAAGGTTCGGGACGGCGTGACCCCCTCGGGCAAGGTCATAGCCCAGAACCCCGCATCCCCCGCGTCGGTCCCAAGCACCGCGTCGGTGAGCCTCCTTGTGAGCCAGGGGCTGGAAGGGGAGGATCTGGTGGAGATCCCGGACCTCACCGGCCAGGCGGTGGATCAGGCGATGCTAATGCTGACCCAGATGGGCCTTAAGGGAGCGGTGGGGGCCCGGGTGAAGACCCAGGCCTTCCCCGAGGGGGTGGTGGTGTCCCACCTGCCCAGGATGGGGGCCAAGGTCCCGCCGGGCAGCACCGTGTCGCTGCGAGTGGCGGCGGGAGGCTCCGAGGGTGCCCCTTCGACGGCGGTACAGCCCCAGGGGGCGCCGGGGGTAACGGAGGGGGCCCCTAAGGCCGAAACATCCACCGGGACCTCCGCTCCCAAGGTGGAGCAGAAGCAAGAGGAGCCAAAGCCCAAGGAGGCGCCGAAGCTCAGCTTGCCGGCGGGTTCGGAGGGTAAGGTGGAGCCCAAGGAGGCGGCTAAGGTCTCCGGCGGGCCTTTGAGGACCGCCAAGATAAGGTATCAGGTGCCCCCCCTCACCCAGCCCATGGCCCTTAAGATAGAACTGGTGGACGATGACGGCGCCAGGGTTGTGAAAGAGGCCCAGGTCAAGGGCGGGGAGTACGTGGCGGTGGACGCTCCGTTCCGGGGGGAGGCCCGGGTGGTCATATATCTGGGAGGCGAGTTCGTATGGCAGGACCGGTATCGGTAGGGGCCGTGAGGGCCATGGACAGGGCCCTTCTTGCCCCGTCCCTTCTCTCCGCGGACCTCATGGACGTGAAGGGTTCCGTGGATGCCTTGGGGGGCGCGTGGGACTGGCTTCACGTGGACGTGATGGACGGCCACTTCGTGCCCAACATAACCTTTGGCCCGGGGTTCGTTAGGGCCCTAAGGCGCAGCTTTCCCGACGCGTTCCTTGACGTGCACCTGATGGTGGACGCTCCGGAGGACTTCGTGGTGGACTTCGCCTCCGCCGGTGCGGACCTATTGTGCGTCCACGTGGAGGCGTCGAAGCACCTGCACAGGCTTTTGGGCTCCATCCGGGAGGCTGGGGCCATGGTGGGGCTTGCGGTGAACCCTGCCACCCCGGTGGAGTGGACGTTCCCGGTGCTCCACATGGTGGACCTAGTGCTGGTGATGTCCGTCAACCCCGGTTTTGGGGGGCAGAAGTTCATCCCCAAGACGCTGGATAAGACTTTGGAGCTCTTCCGAAGGCGGGAGTCGGAGAAGCTTCAGTTCCTCATAGAGATGGACGGCGGCATAGGGGAGGACAACTGCCGGGAGCTGGTGGAGAAGGGATGTGACGTGCTGGTGGCGGGCAGCGCGGTGCTCGGCGCCGAGGAGCCCGGTGATGCCGCAAGGCGCATCATGTCCTTGCTTGGGAGGTGATGGGCGGTGGCGAACTTCCCAGAGGATGGGGCCGCCCGGGAGAGCCTCAGGAGCCTTGGCGAGGCCCTTAGGGCCATCAGGGAGGGACAGGGGCTCTCGCTGGATGATGTGGAACGGGACATCAAGATAAGGAGGGCCTTCATCGAGGCCATAGAGGCGGGGGATTACGGGGCCCTTCCGGGCATGGCCTATGCCAGGGGCTTTGTAAGGTCCTACTGCGACTATCTCAAGGCTCCGGACCTTTGGCCCAAGTTCCAGGGGCTTTTAAGGGAGGATGAACCCTCCCTTGGGGCCTATGCCCCGCCGAGGACCGCCTTCCGCAGGACCTCCCGCTGGTGGCTTTACGCCCTTCTCGTGGGGGCGGTGGGGTTCGCCTCGTACCTCATATTCCAGCAGTGGCAGGACTTCAAGCTCCGCATGAGGGAGTCGGTCATAGCAAAGCCCGCGGAGGTGGCCCCTCCCAGGGAGGAGGCCCTTCCCTTATCATCCAAGGACGTTTCATCCCTGTCGGAGGACCTGGTAGCTCCCGAAGTCTCCCAGGACGCGGAGGTGGTGCCCGATTCAGCATCTTCACATGACGCTGCCGGTGCTGCCTCCCAGGACCTGTCCTGGATGAACGGCCCTGCCCCGGCGCAAGGGACCCAATCCGCCGACGTGGCCCCCTCCTCCGGCCTTGCGGTCACGGCCCGGAAGGCCTGTTGGATAAAGGTCAGCGACCTTGGCGACAAGGGGCGGGTCATATTCCAGGGGGTTCTAAAGGAGGGGGAGAGCAGGTCCTTCACATCCCAGGGGGTGCTGCGGTTAAGGGTTGGAAACGCCGGAGCCGCTTCGCTCAAGACCTCAGCGGTGGAGATGGATCCTTTGGGGCCCGTGGGGATCCCCAGGACCTACTACGTGCTGCCCGACGGCACGGTTAGCAAAGATCGGCCCAAGACCATCCGGTGAGCTGCCGGGGGGCGTAAACCAAGGCGTGGGGTTTGATCCAGATCCCCCGGTTTGATTTTTATAAGTTTATAAGTTTAAGATCGAGAAGGCGGGAGTTACCAGTTGAAGGACAAGACGGTTTTTATTCTGAGCTTGGGCTGTGCCAAGAACCGGGTGGACAGCGAGCGGTTTCTAAAGGCCGCCCTTTTGAGGGGTTACCGGAAGGCGGATCGGCCCGAGGGGGCGGGGCTGTGCGTCATAAACACCTGCGGGTTCCTTGAGAGCGCGGTAAAAGAGAACCTGGACGCCATCCTTGAGGCGGAGGAGATGAAACGCCGGGGGCTCATAGGCTCGCTGGCGGTGGTGGGCTGCCTTGTGAACCGTTACGGCGAGGAGCTAAAGGAGCTTCAGGTGGACTTCATGGGCGCCACCGAGTGCTACCGTGAGTTCGGGGAGTTTTTGGACCGGGAGGTTTTCGTCCCCCAGGACACCCCGGGCCGCGCCCCCATAGGAGAGGGGGAGGCGGTGCGGTACCTCAAGGTGGCGGAGGGATGTTCCAACCGCTGTTCCTACTGCGCCATACCGATGATAAGAGGCCCCCTTCGGAGCCTGCCGGTTAGAGATCTCCTGGAGGAGGCGGAGGAGCTCTTGTCCCAGGGTGCCAAGGAGATATGCCTGGTGGCCCAGGACCTCACCCGCTACGGAGAGGACATAGGGGTGGGGCTTTGGGACCTTTTGGACCCCTTGGAGAGGGCCGTGGCGGGGGCGGCGAAGCTGCGGCTCCTCTACCTTCATCCCTTGAGGGTCACCAGGGAGCTTGTCGAGCGGGTGGCTTCGTCCCCGGTGATCCACAGCTACCTGGACGTTCCGGTTCAGCACGCGTCGCCGAGGATACTCTCGTCCATGGGGCGTTCGATGGATTTCGAGGACGTGGTTGGGGTCTTCCGGATGGCCCGGGAGGTGGACCCTCTCTTTGCCATGAGGACCACCCTGATGGTGGGCTACCCTGGGGAGGAGGCTGAGGACTTTAAGATGCTCCTTAAGTTCCTGGAGGCCGCCCGGCCGGACCGGGTTGGGGCCTTCGTGTTCTCCCCCGAGGAGGGGACCGGGGCCTTTGAACTGCCCGGGAGGGTGGGGGCAAGGACCGCCCGAAGCCGTCTTAAGGCCCTGATGGAGCTGGCGGCCCAGGTGTCCCTTTCCCGCCAGCGGCTCTTCGAGGGGCGGGAGCTGGAGGTGCTCGTTGAGGGCCATGAGGACGGGATGGGGGTGGGCCGTTCCTACCGGGAGGCCCCGGAGGTGGACGGATCGGTTCTGATCCCCGACGGCTCGGGTCTTGTGGCGGGCAGGACCTACCGGGTTTTGGTGGACGAGGCCCTGGAGCACGATCTTGTGGGGTCCGTGGTAGGGGAGGTGTGTTGATTGAGGGATCGGGAGGCCTTCATGACCTGGTACGGCATGTTCTCCACCTGTTTCGGCCTTGGGCTGTCCCGGTGGGCCCCCGGCACGGTGGGGTCCTTGGGTGCCTTTGGGTTGGCCCTTCTGATGGGTCGGATACCCCTGGCGGCCCTGGTGGCGGTCATCGTGGTGGGCACCGCCGCTTCCCACCGGTATTCCCGGCGGGTGAGGATGGAGGATCCGCCGGAGGTGGTCATAGACGAGGTGGCGGGGTATTGGGCCGCCCAGTACGGGCTTCCCATGGAGATGGCCCTTGGGACGTTGCTGCTCTTCCGGATCGTGGACATAACCAAGCCCTTCCCCATAAGGCGCTTTGAGACCCTGCCGGGCGGTGTGGGCATCATGGCCGACGACCTGGCGGGGGGGATAATGGTGAACCTCATCGTGCGGTTCTCCTACTACCTGCTCTTCCAGGGGGGGCTTGCGGCCCTGTACTCCTTCTTCTCATGATCGGACGGTGCTGGAAGCCCCATGGGCATGCCCTGGGCCGTTGTGGGAGGCAGGGCATAAGGGGGCGGGTTGACTGTTTTTGGGAGGTGGTTCCTTGTCCTGCTGGGAGGATCCCACGGTGGTGATGGCAAGGGAGCTTCTGTCGGAGCTGGAGTCGTCGGGGCTTACCCTTTCGGCTGCGGAGTCCTGCACCGGAGGCAGGCTTTGCGCCGCCGTAACCGGGGTGCCAGGGGCGTCGGCGTCCTTCTTGGGTGGTGTTGTGGCCTATTCCAACCAGGCCAAGGTGAAGATGCTGGATGTGCCGGAGGAGGTCATCTCGCGGCACGGGGCCGTGAGCTTGGAGTGCGCCCTCAAGATGGCGGAGGGGTGCGCCAGGGCGTTCGGCGCCTCCGTGGGGGTGTCCGTGACCGGCGTGGCGGGCCCTTCCGGCGGAAGCCCCGAGAAGCCCGTGGGCACCGTGTGGTTCGGTTTCAAGCTCCCATGGGGGGCTTTTGCGGAAATGAGGCTCTTCCAGGGCTCAAGGGAGGAAGTGCAGCGCAGCTCCGTGGCCTTTGCCCTGGGGAGGCTTTTGGAGGAGATCCGAGGGGCTGATGGGTCCCCGCGGGAGGGGGCGTCTTCGTGAGGTGTTTCCTGTGCCTGGTGCCCCCGGCGCCGGTGAGGCGCCTTTTGTTTGAGCGGCTTTCCCGGGTGAGGAGGGACCATGGGGCGGTTAAGTGGGTGCGGGAGGACCTTTTGCACGTGACGCTGATGTTCCTTGGCGAGGTTGCCCCCCGGGTGAGCTTCGACGTTGAGGCGAGGCTTAAGCCCGCGTTGGCGGCCATGGGGTCTTTTAGGCTGAGGCTTGGAGGAATTGGAGTGTTCCCATCTCCATCGTCCCCCAGGGTGCTTTGGGTGGACCTTGAGGGGAGCGATGAGGGAATGAAGCGGCTTTTCGGCCTTGCGGCGGCGGTGGAGGAGGCTTGCCGGGGGGCTGGCATAGCCAGGGGGGAGCCCTTCGTGCCCCACATGACCCTGGGGCGGGTCCGGCGGGGTGAGAGGGTGGGGGCAGATCTCATGGAAGCCCTTGAGGGGGTGCGGTTTGGGCCCCGGGAGGGGGAGTTCCTGGTGGACCGGGTGGTGATTATGGAGAGCCGCTTAGGTCCCGGGGGGCCTTCCTACGTTCCCCTGAAGAGCATGCCCCTTGGGGAGGGCGGTTTAGGATAGCGGCCTGGATTTTGGGTTATGGATTTTGGGCCGGCGGCCCTTGCCTAGGGGTTTTAGGCGCCTTGATGCTTTGAGCGGTGGGCCTTTTCTTTTTATGTGTGTGAGATTTGAGAGGAGGGTGTATGGGGATGGCCAAGAGGAAGGAGGCCCTTACCCGGGAGGACATTTTGGACCAGGCCATAGACGAGATCCGGTCTAAGTTCGGCGACGGAGCCATAATGAGGCTTGGGGACAGGGCCTTGGGTCAGGTGGAGGTTATCCCCACGGGGATACTGCCGTTGGACGTGGCCTTGGGGATAGGGGGTCTTCCCAGGGGGCGCATAGTGGAGATCTTCGGCCCCGAGGGCACCGGTAAGACCACCATAGCGCTGCACGCGGTGGCGGAGGCCCAGAAGGCCGGGGGGGTGGCGGCGTTCATAGACGCGGAGCACGCCTTGGATCCCAGGCTTGCTTCCGCCGTGGGTGTTAACACCGAGGCCCTCTACCTGTCCCAGCCGGACAGCGGTGAGCAGGCGCTTTACATATTGGACACCCTGGTAAGAAGCGGCGCGGTGGACATCATAGTGGTGGACTCGGTGGCGGCCCTGACCCCTCAGGCGGAGATAGACGGCAAGATGGGTGAGGGGACCCAGGTGGGGCTTCAGGCCCGGCTGATGTCCTACGCCTTAAGACGTCTTACCGCCGCCATATCCAAGAGCAAGACCACCGTGGTGTTCATAAACCAGCTTCGGGCCCAGATAAGCACCGGTTACGGGCAAGGTCCCCAGGAGACCACCACCGGCGGCCGGGCGCTTAAGTTTTACAGCTCCGTGAGGATAGAGGTTAAGCGGGGCAAGGCGGTGACCCAGGGGGAGGAGACCATAGGCCACGAGCTTTGGATGAAGGTGGTGAAGAACAAGCAGGCGCCGCCCTTCAGGTCCGCCCACGCCACCTTGATATATGGAAAGGGCGTGCCCAGGGCGATGGCGGTGTTGGACATGGCGCTGGACTATGAGGTGGTGAAGCGGAAGGGGTCTTGGCTTGCCTACGGCGGCGAGACCCTGGCGCAGGGCAAGGAGGGTACCGCCCAGTACATATCGGAACATCCGGAGCTTTTGGAGGAGCTCACCCGGGAGGTTCTTAAGCTGGTGGTGCCCGGATACGGTGAGCCGCCGAAGGGTCCTGAGGCGGAGGATGAGGTGGCCTTGGAGCCGGTGGAAGACGTCTCTTCGGGAATTTTGGACATAGATTTGGGGGATGACTCAATTTAAGGCAACCCCAAGGTTGACATAAAACTCTAACGTAGCCTAAGTAAAAGCGTAACAAGACCTTAAGCATTCCAGGCAGCCTTTGTGGTAAACTATTTGTCTGTGTTGACTCTTAGGGCTTCCCGGGATATACTGCTCCTTGCCTCGCGGGGACGGCACCTGAGGGCGGCTGGTGAGGCTGCTTTGAGGGTGTAGTTGAGCGGGGGGACCATGACAGACGGATAAGGGAGACGAGCCTCTAGGCGTTGGGTCTAGAGGGGAGGACGGGCTCTTTGGGTTTAAAGAATTGCTAGGAGAGTTTGATCCTGGCTCAGGACGAACGCTGGCGGCGTGCTTAACACATGCAAGTCGGACGGGCCGATGGGTGAAAGTTCGCTGGATCCTATTGGTTAGTGGCGGACGGGTGAGTAACACGTGAGAACCTGCCCTGCACAGGGGGACAACTGTTGGAAACGGCAGCTAATACCCCATAGGCGCGAAAGCGTTAAAGGAGAGATCCGGTGCGGGATGGGCTCGCGGCCTATCAGC
>JAOACP010000024.1 GCA_026417795.1 Thermanaerothrix sp. | reverse complement strand
TCCTTCGCCTGGCGGACCACCTCGAGGGGAGACCTGGCGTCAAGATCCTCCACCGACCAGCCAAGACGCCTAAGGGCCGACGCCACCGCCTCTCCGGACCGCAGGGATACCTCCCTTTCGGGGCTGTTTCCCCCGTAAGCCACTAAAACCTTCACCCTAAGACCACTGTCCTTTCAAACTCTCAAACTCTGAATCTCTCCAAGGCCCCCCGCCTTAAGCCTCACCGGTCAACGCCGCCCTCTGGGGCCTCATCCTCCTTGAGATCCGAGGACGCCGGGGAAGAAGCGTTGTAGATCTCGTCGAACCGCTGCACCATGGGCTCATAGTAGCCGCTGTCCTCAAAGGTCCTCGGGGGAGCGTCCTTGAGCCTCAGGTTGAACCCGAACCACCTGTCCCCGTCGGAACGGTTGTCCCTCATCACCAGGTCCCATATGAGGCAGTGGTGCTTATAGGACACCGTGTACACCATCCTGGCCAGCGACGAGGCCTTCAGGTCGTAGCCCGCCTGCACGGAGATCCGCCAGTTGTAGTCCCCCTTGGGATCCCCAAGGTAGAAAGAAGTGGTTTGATAGAGGTTCTCCGCCTCGGAGTACCGGTCCCACTCCATGGGGGAGGATCCGGACACCCAGCGCCTGGCGTAGACCGTGGACATGTCAAACTCGCCGAGCCGCCAATCCACCCCCACCTCCCCATAGGTGGTACCCTGGTGATCACCGCCGCCGTAGGAGTGATACAGGTGGGAAAGGTAGAACCTTGGCCTTAGGGAGCCCAAAAGGCCGGACCACGCCAGCTCTCCGGAAATGGACTTCCTCTCGAAGTCCTTGCGGCTCTCCTCGTATCGGCCGTACAGGACCCCAAGCCGCCACGTGAGGCCGCCCTCACCCGCTTTGGCCCAGGGGCCGTACAGGGAGATCTCGGGCTCCCGATAGAGGAAGTAGCTCTCGCTGCGCCCCAGGGTCTTCTCCACCTTCAGGAGCTCCCGCTGGGACCAGAGGGCCGAACCCGAGACATCTCCCATGGTCCACCTAGCTCCCCACTTGGGACGCCAAAGCATCTCCTCCATGGTGGTGTCGTACACCCGGTCCACCCGGCCGAAGACCGACGCCCAATCCGAAAGCCGGTAATTGGCCTCCACCCAGCCCTCGGGGTCAACCTTGGTCCAACCGATAAGCCCCATGGATACGTCCAACCCCTCCTCCTCCAGGGGCCCGGATATGCCCACCCCCACCCCCTTGGAGGAATCGTACTTGACGAAGGGGACGAAGGAGTCCTGCTGCTCCTTTTTGTCCTTTTTGTCTTTCACCACGTAATCGAAGGGGTAGTTGAAAAGGAGCCGCCCCCCCAAATACACCTGGGGCTTCCTTATCACCGTGGACCTTCCGGGGGCCACCACCACCTGCTTGGACTTTAGCAGGTAGTGGGGGCTTGGAAGCTCGCAGGTGGTGGCGGAGACGTCCCTCCACACCGCCGCGTCTTTGGCGTTGTTTGTTTTCTTGCCCTTGACCTCAAGGGCCGCCTTTCTGGAGACAAGCCCCCTGGATATCGCCTCCTCAAGGGGCATGAATTCCAGGTCGCTGCCCCTTATGAAGACCCCTTGGTCCTCCCCGTGGGCGGAGGAGAGGACTCCGGACCGGTCATCCAAACTGTAGACCAGGCGAAGGCCGTTCAACCGCCGGCCTTTGGAGAGCACCGTCACCTCTCCCCCCGGGGACCAAGCCTCCACCCGGTTGGCCTGGGTGTCGTATACGATGTTCTCCGCGAAGAGCCTTAGATCCCCGTGGACCAGCCTGGCCCTTCCGAAGGCGGAGGCCACCCCGGTGTCCTCCTCATAGACCACCTGGTCCGCCGTGAGCCTGGCCTCCTGAACTTCCTTAAGATCCTGAGAAGCCCCAAGGGAGGAGCTCGCCCCAAAGATCGAAGCCAACAGGAACAGGACGCATCCCAAGAGGAGCGGGCCCTTAAACACTTTACGCCCCTTAAGGGGATTTGAAAGCCGGTGGAACAACTACCTCACCTCCATGAGAACCTCTACGTTCCCCTCAAGGAGCACCTTACGGCCGCCCTCCACTTTGCCGCTGTCTGACCTGGCGGACATGCGGTCTTGACGTATCTCAACGCCTCCGCTGAAACTCCAAATATCCTTTTGGAAGCTGTAGATCCCCCGGTCCCCGGAGAACTGATAGGGCCGCCCCCCAACGGTCCAAAGCCCCCTGAAACTCTTAAGCTCCATGGAACTTAGATCCTCGTCGTAAAAACCCTCCGCCGCTTGAAGCTTCCCCGTAGGAGCCCCCTCGGGGCCCTTCTGGACCCACAACCCCCGGGCCTTGACGGTGCTACAGGCCTTGGCCGCCCCCTTTGCGGTTATCCTCCACTCCTCGCCGTTGACGGTCCGCACCAGCGACAGGTCCTCCGCCTCCACGTCCGGAAGGGCCTTAAGGCCCTTAGGGGGTTCCTGCCTTTGGAGGTTAAGATCCCTTGCCATGTAGAATAGAAAGGTCAAAAGCCCCGCCAGGCCCACGCCCCACAACGCAAGCCTCCTCTTATTGCCAGTCAACCCTGTAGCGCCCCCCTTCCTCCACCAAGCGGAAGGTCTCGGTCTTCATCATCTTCACCATGAGGAACCTCTGGGTGGCGGAAACCCTTGCGGCGTCACCCTCCAGGGAAACCTTGTACCCCTCCTTCAGGGCCCACCGGAAGGAATGGGAGCCAAGACGGGAGATCAGCTGTTCCTTGCCCTGGGAACGGCTTCTTGAGGACATCATCCCCCAGGCCGCCTCCAGGTCATCCCGCCGCCAGGCGTCAAGGAAGGCCCTTATGGCCTCCTCCCGGGCCCTTCGGTCATCCTTCTGTGTCTCCTCCTTCTTAGGGGCCTGAACCTTCGGCTGCTCCGGCACGTCCTGGGATACATTGGGTTGCTCCGCCGCCTTGACAGCCTTGGGCGGCTCCGGTTCCGTACCAGGGGCTCTCGGGATCTTCGGCTCCGGGGTAGGCTTAACCTCGCCCTTCTTGGGCTTTGGCGGGACCGACGGGGTCTCAGCCTTGGGCCTTTCGGCCAGTTGAGCCCCTTGGGCCTTAACCTCAGCCTTTCCCACCTCATCCTTTTGGCGTCCCTTAGGGGGCCCAGCGGATCTACTGGACGGCTCCAAGGGCTTAGGCGAAGGAGCCGCGACGTCCACCGCCCCGGGGGCCGCGGGAAGGTCCACGGTGACCGTCGAAGGCAGGAGCCCCTTCAACTGGATCCTGTAAGGGGGGGTAGCCTCCTTGGGAAAGAACACCAGCCCCTGCACGAGGCCCGAGATGGGTTGGTCCAGCCGGCGGTCGTAAGCGGAGGGCTTGAAAACCCGCCCATTGGCCCTCATGGACAGGTTCTCCTTGATGGGCCCAAGCTTAAGGGGGCTGCCGAAGACCTGAACGGTCAAAAGGAAGGGCCTTGACGTAGCCATGCGGAGCTGTTCCCGAAAGGACTTCTCGTAGGCTGAGGCATCCTTCGGCGAAAACCTCCTGCGCTTGGATTCCAGCTTAACCCAGGCGGGGACCATCTCCTCCGGGTAGTGGACCAGCCACACCACGCAGTCGCTTCCCCACCTTATGGCGCTCCAGCGGTCAAGATGCCGGGCCACCGCCTCCTCCGGCGAGGCGGCGCAAGAAGCCCCTTCAGAAAAGGCCAATGCCGCCAGAACGGACAGGGCCGCTCCGGCAGCCCTCAAAAATTCAAGGGCCCGCCGGAGCGATTTACTCACCGCCAAGACGTCACGCCTCCGCTTCCCGGCAAACCTTAAAGCCTCAGGTCGATGACGGCGGACACACCTACCCCTTGGACTCGGCGGAACTGCTGAAGGGGGTTCTCCGAGTCTATGGGTATCAGCACCTTCACCCTAAGCTTGTCCTGGAAGCTGGTCTCAAGCTGGGCCACCGCCTTGGTCCTGTTTACCGCCCCGGTGGGGCCCGACACCTGAGCGGCCCCTATCCTGGTGCCGTCTCCTATGGAGACTATGGGGACCACCTTGGTGGAGGACTGGTTTTCCAATCCCTTATTGAAGGTTATGGTGTTTATGAACTTGTTAAGGGGCTCCGCCACAGCGGATACCAGGAAACCTCCGCCAACCACGCCTATTATGCTGCTTAAGTCTATGGCGAAGGCGGGAATCCCCAAGGCCAGTACCAACCCAACAGAGACCGCCCACTTAGCTAAACTCCTCTTTCCCGCGCTCTTACCCTTCAATTTCCAGCACCTCCAGTTCCTTTTACATTGCCGCCCCCGTTAAGCAACGGAGAAAGCTCCTTTGCTATGGGGTACCCAAACACCTGAGCCTCCCCGGCGGTCTCCAGGTAGAACTGGGTTCCCGCGGGAACGGTCTTGTCGTCGCCCCTCACCAGGAAGCCCCCAGCGAGCCCCAAAGGCCCGAACAGGGCAAGGCCCGCCACGCTGGCCCCCGCGGCGCCCACCAGGCTCTTGTCCAGCTCCGTGGCCTTCCTGGAGGCCTCTCCCATGACCACCGGCACCGCCTCGGACCCCAGGGACTCCAGCTGCTGGAAGGAGAGCTTAACGTTGGAGGGACGTCCAAAGGTCTTAGGCCCCTCCACCTTCTCCACCGAGGCCATCACCCGGCTGCCCTTGGGGGCCACCAGCACCTGGTTCAGCGCAAGATCCTCCACCAGCTCCATCTTAACCCGGTCCCCGGGCTTGGAGTAACGGGCGGACAGGGGCTGCAGGAGGTTGACCTTGAAGACCTGCCCCGCCGGCACGGTCACAAGGGTGGACTGGACTCCGCCGGGCAGCAGCTTGGTGATCATCCGCTCAAGCCGCATGGAGAGGGGCCCCTGTTGGATGGATCCCTCCAGAACCTGCTCCAGGGACTCTATCCTGGAGGCGGCGAAGCGTTCGGGGCTTACCTTCTTGAACAGCGCCCACTCCGCAACCGAGAGCTTGAAGAGAAACCCCGGCTGCCCCTGGGTGCCCCGGTCCAGGAACTGCACCAGGGCGTTCTGCCTCTCCACCAGGCTGCCGGGCAGCTCCCGTCCGAAGAGGTCCTTCTCGGCCCTGGCGAGCCGGTCGAAAAGGCCGCCCGCCTGGGGACCGCCGTAAAGCACTGTCTCCACCTTCTCAAGGCTCTGGGTGAACCCAGTGGGCACCTCTCCGGTACCGTCCGCCAGGGCGGCAACCGGCAGGGCCACAAGGCAAAGGGCCGCCAGCAAAAGGTAAAGGGCCTTGCGGGACAACTTAAATGGGCTTGACAATTTCATCACCTCCACAGGTCTTATCCTGCTGATCCAAGTTTTAGAAGACCTCTTAACTTAAAGCCCCCCCCGCTTTACCGCGGAGGCCACGAACTCCCTGAAGAGGGGATGGGGCCTTACGGGGCGGGACAGGAACTCCGGGTGGAACTGGACGCCCACGAACCAGGGATGGTCCTTGAGCTCTAAGATCTCCACCAGGTCCTTCTCCTCGTAGATGCCCGCCACGGCCATACCGGCGTCGGCGAAGCGCTTTCGGTAATCGTTGTTGAACTCGTAGCGGTGCCGGTGCCTCTCCATGACCAGATCCGCCCCGTAGGCGTCCCTGGCCCTGGTGCCGGGGGAGAGTTTGCAGGGGTAGGCCCCAAGCCTCATGGTGCCCCCCAGGCGGGAGATGTTCCTCTGCTCCTCCATGAGGTGTATGACCGGGTTCGGGGTGCCGGGGTCCATCTCGGAGCTGTGGGCCGCCGCTATGCCCAGCACGTTTCTGGCGAACTCCACAGCCGCCACGTGCATGCCAAGGCACAGCCCAAAGTAGGGTATACCCTGGGTCCTGGCGTAAGAGGCCGCCATGACCTTGCCCTCAAACCCCCTGGAGCCGAAGCCGCCGGGCACCAGGATGCCGCTGACCCCCGCCAGCACCGTCTCGGCGCCGTGCTGCTCCACGTCCTCCGCCTCCACGGAGCGCACCTTGACCTTCACGCCGTTGGCGGTGCCCCCATGGGAAAGGGCCTCCACAACGCTTAGGTAGGCATCCTTAAGGCCCGTGTACTTGCCCACCATGGCTATCTCCACCTCCCGCTGGAGGTCCTTGGAGGCCTTGAGGAACTCAACCCAGTCGGTGAGGTCCACGTCGGCGAAGCCCGAGAGGCCCAGTTTGCGGAGCACCAGCTGGTCGAAGTTCTGCCGCAGAAGCTCCATGGGCACCTGGTAGATGCTCTCCGCGTCTAAAGCCTCCACCACCGAGTCCTTGGGGACGTTGCAGAAAAGGGCTATCTTGTCCCTTATGTCCCGGTCCAAGGGATACTGGCTTCGGCACACGATGACGTCCGGCTGGATCCCTATGCGGCGCAGCTCGTTGACGCTGTGCTGGGTCGGTTTGGTCTTGAGCTCCCCGGCGGCGCCTATGTAGGGCACCAAGGTCACGTGGCAGTAGAGCACGTTCTCCCTGCCCACCCTTCCGGAGAACTGGCGAATGGACTCCAGAAACGGCAGGCCCTCTATGTCGCCCACGGTGCCGCCTATCTCGGCTATGACCACGTCCCGGCCCTCCGCCACCTTGAGGACCCGCTCCTGGATCTCGTTGGTTATGTGGGGTATCACCTGCACGGTGGCCCCAAGGTAAAGCCCCTCCCGCTCCTTCTTTATCACTGATGAGTAGATCTTCCCGGTGGTGACGTTGTTGGCCCCCGAGAGGGACTCATCGATGAAACGCTCGTAGTGCCCCAGGTCTAGATCGGTTTCCGCCCCATCGTCGGTGACGAAGACCTCCCCGTGCTGGAACGGGTTCATGGTGCCCGCGTCCACGTTGATGTAGGGGTCCAGCTTTATTATGGACACCTTAAGGCCCCTGCGCTTAAGCAGCGCCCCCAGGGAGGCGGCGGTTATGCCCTTGCCAAGGGAGGAAACCACGCCTCCGGTTACGAAAACGAACTTAGCCATCTTTATACACGCTCCCCGTCCTGTCTTTTGCGTCTTTCAAAAGATGCCCGGCAATCCCAGCTACCGGAGGGATTTCAGGGGGTTCACGGGAACCCCGCCGACCCGCACCTCAAAGTGCAGGTGCGCCCCCGTGGACCTGCCGGTGCTGCCCACCCGGGCTATTATATCCCCTTGGGAGACCCTTCTGCCCTCGGATACCAAAAGGGCGCTGCAGTGGGCGTACAGGGTGGACGTACCGTTGGGGTGCTGAACCACCACCGTCTTTCCGTAGCCGCTCATCCAGCCGGAGTAAACCACCACGCCAGACAGGGCCGCCCGGATCTCCCGGCCGTGGGGGGCCTTTATGTCCAAGCCGGTGTGGAAGCCCCTCCTCCCACCGAAGGGATCCGCCCTCCAGCCGAAGGGGCTGTTTATCCGCCCCGTGACGGGCCATATCATGCGCCTTGAGGAACTGCGCCTCTCCACCGCCTGGGAGGCCTGTTCGTCTATCTCCACCTTGGCGCCGGGGATGAATATCTCCTCCCCCTCCCGGAGCGGAGAGGACTGGTCCAAGCCGTTGGCGGACCGTATGGCCTCGGGATATACGTCGTACTTGTCCGCCAGCTTAGCTACCGTGTCGCCCCGGCGAACCTTTACGAAAATACCGTCCTGGTTAGGGACCCTCACGGAGCTGCCGGGCCTTATGAGATCCCCGGCGTTCCGGTTGACCCCGAAGAGGGTGTTGACGTCCAGCCCGAAGGAGTTGGCTATGGACCAGAGGGAGTCCCCCTCCTTGACTGTGTAGTATCGGACCTCCACCCTTGGGGGGTTCTTCTGGGCCTCCTCTTCCATGCGGCGAAGGTGTTTTACGTGGGCTAAGGTCTCAAGGACCTTCTCGGGACCTAAGGGGATGAACAGGACCTGCCCCTCCTGAATGGAGTTTGGATCCTTTATGTCGTTGGCGGTCACCAGGTCCTTCACGGTAAGGCCGTGCCTTTGAGCTATGACAGATAGGCTTTCCCCCTCCTGAACGGTTACCTCCTTCCAAACCTTAGCGGCCTCCTCCTGATCCTTGGGCTTTTGATCCGCGTCCATTATGACCAGCCCGTCATCGGAAAGGCTTGGGGCGTCGAAGGGGCCCACGCCGAAGTCGGCGCCGCCCTTGGCGGCCCTTTCGGCGCTCTTGGGCACATAGGCAGCGGAGGCGTCCACCATTAAAAATCCCGACCCGCTTGGGGCCACCATGCCGTCCTGGCCGGTTACGTCAGCCCAGAAAAGGCCGGATCTCTCCGCCGCCCCAATGGATACCGCTGCGGTGGCGGCGAAGGCCGCGGCGGCGAAGACCCAAAGGCCTCCGCGTCCTCGGGGTTTAAGCATAGGATCTCCTCCCTTGGGGACACCTAGGCCATCTTCACGGTGGCCAGGAAGTCCCTGTTTGTAGGCGTGTTCTTAAGCTTCTCCAGTATCAAGGAGAGCACCTCCGCCTCGTCCATGTTGGCTATCCGGCGCCGGAGCACCCACAGCTTCTGCAGGACCTCCTCTTCCATGAGCAGGTCCTCCCTCCTGGTGCCGGACTTGGTGATGTCCACCGCCGGAAATATCCGCTGCTCGGATATCTTCCTTGACAGGTGGACCTCCATGTTGCCGGTGCCCTTGAACTCCTCGTATATGACGTCGTCCATCCGGCTTCCGGTCTCCACCAGAGCGGTGCCTATTATGGTGAGGCTCCCGCCGGACTCGATGTTCCTGGCGGCCCCGAAGAAGCGCTTGGGGAAGTAGAGGGCCGCGGGGTCCATGCCTCCCGATAGGGTCCTGCCGGAGGGAGGCACCACCAGGTTGGATGCCCTGGCGAGCCGGGTTATGGAGTCCAGAAGCAGCACCACGTCCCTCTTGGCCTCCACCAGCCGCTTGGCCTTCTCAAGGGCCAGGGAGGCGACCCTTATGTGCTCGTCCGATGGCCTGTCGAAGGTAGAGGCTATGATCTCCCCCTTAACGGACCGGGCCATGTCGGTCACCTCCTCGGGGCGCTCATCGATCAGGAGCACCATGAGGGTGACCTCCGGGTGGTTATGGGTCACCGCATTGGCGATCTTCTTAAGGAGCGTGGTCTTTCCCGCCTTTGGGGGGGAGACTATGAGGGCCCTCTGCCCCTTGCCTATGGGGGCGAAGAGGTCTATGAGCCGGGTGGATATCTCCTGGGGGGTGGTCTCCAGTCTGAGCCGCCGGTCCGGGAATATGGGGGTCAGGGACTCGAAGGCGGGGCGGGAGCGTAAAGACTCCGGGTCCTGGTAGTTAACGGTCTCCACCCTAACCAGGGCTTCGTAGTGCTCCTGATCCTTAGGGGGCCGGACGACCCCCCACACGAGGTCTCCGTTCCTCAGGCCAAAGCGCTTTATCTGGGAGGGGGACACGTATATGTCCCCCGGGGCGGGAAGAAGTCCCGGACCCCGCAGGAAGCCGTAGCCGTCGGTCATGCACTCCAGGGTGCCCCCGCCTAACCGCTGGCCCTGCTTTTCCGAGTGGGCCTTGAGGACCGCCAGGACCAGGTCGTCCTTCTTCATGGAGGAGAAACCCGACACCCCAGCCTCCCTGGCCAGCTTCCTAAGTTCCGTCACTCCCATGGAGCTGAGCTTGGTGAAGGAGAGCTTTGGGGCCTGGGGCTGGCTTCTTTTGGAGCGGCCCGCCCTCTTGGGCTCCCGGACCTCCTCCTTCGCCTTATTCTCCTCCGCTGGGGCCTCCTCGGGACGGGCCTCCATCAGCAGATCATCCATTGTCCTTCGACAGCTCCTGCCAGTCCTTGAGGAACCGCTGTATCCCCTGGTCGGTCAGGGGGTGCTTGAAGAGGTCCCCAAGCACCTTGTAGGGCACCGTGGCGATGTGGGCCCCCGCGACGGCAGAATCGAACACGTGCTTGGGGTGCCTCAAGCTGGCGGCTATTATCTCGGTCTCTATGTTGTGGACGGAGAACACCTCCGCCACGTCCCGCACCAAGCCTATGCCGTCCTCCCCGATGTCATCCAGCCTTCCCACGAAGGGGCTCACGTAGGAGGCCCCCGCCGCCGCGGCCAGAAGGGCCTGCTGAGGGGAGAACACCAGCGTCACGTTGGTCCTTATGCCCTCGGAGGACAGCACCTTGACCGCCCTCATGCCCTCCGGGGTCATGGGGATCTTTATGACCACGTTGTCCCTCAGAGCCGCCAGCTCCCGGGCCTCCGCCACCATGCCCTCCGCCTCCAAGGATATGACCTCGGCGCTCACGGGGCCGTCCACCATCTGGGCTATCTTCTTCACGTGGGAGTGGAAGTCCCTTACCCCCTCCCGGGCCACCAGGGTGGGGTTGGTGGTCACCCCGCTTATAACCCCCATGGATATGGCGGACCGGATCTCCTCCAGGTTTGCGGTATCAAGAAAAAACTTCAGCTTAATCTCCTCCCTTTCATCGATATCAAATTCAACAATGCGGCCTATACAAAACCCCAAGGTCCGCCGGGACGCCGCAGCGGCGCTCCTCGGCGGGGGGCGAGAACTTAAAGCCCATGGCGGCGAAAGGCTTTCCTTGGCGGCATCGGCATTAAGGTCACAGGACCCGGAACCTCACGGACCCAAGGCGGCGAATTCCCCACATGACGCTTACCTCGTAATCCCCGCTGGGCAAGGGGCTTCCGTCCTCCCTCAGGAGGTAGAAGGCCTTTTTCCCGTCCCCCTTGTGGAGGGACAGGGTTTCCTTCTGGATGACCCTTCCCCGGTGGGACCATATTATGACCACCTGTTCCTCCCCTGGGGACCTGTAGCGGAAGAACACGCATACCTGCCTTGCGTCCTTCGGGAACTCCGACGAGACCTCCTGGGGCTCCATGGAATCCGAGAGGTCCGAGCAGGAAACGGCGTCGAAGACCTCCAGCCGGTCCACGAAGGAACCGGCTCCGAAGACCCAAAGGCTCATCAGGAAGAGCACGAAAGCCCCGGCGTAAAGGGCCAGGACGCTCCTGTCACCGCTGAGGACCTTGTAAATCAGATCTCTCATCCTGTCTGTCATTGAGTACCTCCCAAGGATGGGATGGACCGGCGTGCCAGATGGGCCCCCGTAACGGGCGGGGTTGTGCATGGTGAAGAGGCCTTACCGGTGGGAAAATCCATGCAGAACAAGATACCACAAAAAAACAAAGGGAGGAACACCGAAGATGAAGGAAAGCAAAACTTTGCCAAACACCCTGGCATTGGGGGCCCTTTGCGCCGCCACGGTGACGGCGCTCACCATGGTATCGGTGCCCGTGCCGGGGTACCGGCTCTACTTCAACCTGGGGGAAGGGGCGGTGTACCTCTCGGCGCTGCTGTTCGGCCCAAGGGTGGGCTTCTTCGCCGGCGCCCTTGGGGCCTCCGCGGGGGACCTCATCCTGGGATACCCCATGTGGGCGCCTTTATCCTTCGTGATCAAGGGGTTGGAGGGTTTCGTAACCGGATACGTGTCCGCCAGGACCAAGCCCCTATGGGGCATGGCGGCGGGGGCGTTGGTGATGATAACGGGCTACACCACGAGCGCCTACGTCATGTACGGCCCCGCGGCGGCTCCGGTTGAGGCCGTGACGGACCTGGTGCAGACGTCGGTTGGGATGGGGGCGGCCCTTGTGGCCCTAAGGCCATTGAGGAGCCTGCTGTCAGAACGGCTCAAGGGCGGGGGATCCCAAGGGGAAGAGCGGTAGCAGTGCAAGCGGTGTAACAAAGACGCCAAGGGACATGGGAACCCCTTGGCGCTTTTGTTTGACCTGCTGGGTTCACACAGGGGCAAAGAAGCTCCTCAGCGGATGCTGCCGATGAAGACCCAGGTCACCGCGATGGGGGCCAACACCCGGCAGGAGAAGACCCAGAAGGCCTCAAGCGGTTTTGGAAGCCTGCCGCCCCGGCGGACCTCGTCTCTGGCCCCCTCAAACCAGCTCCAGCCGGCGAAGATGGAGATGAAGATGCCCCCTAAGGGCAGCAGGACGTTGCTGGCTAAGAAGTCCATGGCCCCCATGAAGTCCATGCCGAAGACCTTGGGGAAATGGCCTCCCAAGGAGAGGGCGGATGGGATGCCCAAGAGGAAGGTGGCGAAGCCAAGGATCCAAGAGGCCTTGGCCCTATCCCAGCGGAACTCGTCCTTGAAGTAGGCCACGCAGACCTCAAGGAGCGACACCGAGGAGGTTATGGCGGCGAAGAACAGCAGCAGGAAGAAGAGGAAGGAGAAGGCGGACCCCATGGGCATCCGGGCGAACACCGCCGGCAGGGTTATGAATATGAGTCCCGGGCCGGAGGTGGGCTCCATGCCGAAGGCGAAGACCGCGGGGAAGATAACGAACCCCACCAGTATGGCCACCGCCACGTCCATAACCGTGACCACCGTGACCGAGTAGGGCAGGGACTCCCGGTTGCCGAGGTAGCTGCCGTAGGTTATCATGCAGCCCATCCCCACGGACAGGGAGAAGAAGGCCTGGCCCAGGGCGTCCAGCACCGTCTTGGAGCTCATCTTGGAGAAGTCGGGCTTAAGGTAGAACTCAACCCCCTTCATGGCGCCCTCCAGGGTGAGGGAGCGCACCATGAGCACCGAGAGGATGACGAAGAGCATGGGCATCATGACCTTGCAGTAGCGCTCGATGCCGTTGCCTATGCCCTTGTAGACTATCCAGATGGTGGCCAACATGAACGCCCCCTGGTAGGCCACCTGCTGGCGCCAGTCCATGGTGAAGGACTTGAACAGCCCCTCGGCGTTGCCCGCCAGGGCCTGGGGCATGAGGGAGCCGAAGGACTTCACCATGTACGCCACGGTCCAGCCCGCCACGACCCCGTAGAAGGACAGGATGACAAACCCCGCCACCACGCCGGCCCACCCAACCATGGGCCAAAGGCCGCCCTTGAGCTTTCTGAAGGAGCCCACGGCGTTGAGGCCTCCTCCGCGGCCAATGGCCATCTCCGCCAACATCACCGGCATGCCTATTACCGCCACCATCAACAGGTACAGCAGCAGGAATATGCCGCCTCCGTTTATGCCCGCCAGGTACGGGAAACGCCATATGTTGCCAAGGCCCACCGCGGACCCCGCGGCGGCCATTATGAAACCAAGCCGGCTGCTCCACTGCTCCCTTCCGTCAGACACGGACATCACCCCTTTTAAAAAAGACATGACCCGATTTTTGCCTATGAAAACATCCAAAATTCCGCGATATACCTAAAATAATAAAAAACCCTACAAACGATCACCCCCCGAGGAGCATTGGTTTAATAATTGGTGGTAGCCATAGGGAAAAGATAAAATTTGTTGAATATAAAGCCATTGTTGGCTGTGTTTGTCAAGTCTTATGGGAATTTTTCAGCAAAATAAAAACAGTGGCCACCTTATCCGGCGCCACTGCATATTAAGTAATTATCGAAGCAGCCAACGAACTAGCTTTTACACACCACGGGGCACAGGCCCAAAGCCAGGCCTAAGGGAACAACAGAAGCGGCGGAGCCATCTAGGGGTCCGCCGAGAAACAAGAACCGCCGCCCAGGCTTTAAGGGCGGCGTCTTTAAAGGCATTGAAAACCCAAGCGCCCCCGCAAGTACCCGGCCCCAGGTTCAACGGCGGTCAAAAAACCTCTTAAGCTCCTCCAGAACCCGCCGCAGCTCCTCCTCACCGAAGCCGTCCACGGAGCGCTCCCGCCTTAGGGTGGCCCCGTCCACGGCGCCGGCGTCCAACATGGCCTCCAGCATCCGCATCTCCTCCTCCGGAGAGGGGATTACATCGCCGCCGAAGGCCTCACCCGCCAGGGCGTAAGCGCCCCAGTTGGAAACGTCCACCGCCACCGGGAAGTGGGAGCCCACCACCGAAAGACAGGGGGCGAAATGAGGGAGCATGGAGGACAGGATTTCCCTGAAGCTGCCCATCCCAGCCTCGTTGCCCCCGTCCCCCACCGCCGCCACCCAAGGCCCCTCCGACGAGTCGAGGGCCTCAAGGGCCAACCGGTCCCAAGGAGCCACCCAAGGGGTGACGTCTAAGCCCCTCATGTTCCGGTAGGTGCCGTCGGCGGAGCGGCCCATCCTCTCCACGTACAGCAGGAGGTCGAAGGAAGAAACCTCAACCCGGGGGTCGAAGGGCCGCACCACCGTATTAGGCACCCCAGCGGCCTGAGCCGCCGCGGAAAGCCCATTAAGACAGTCCTGGTCGGTGAGGATGCTCACGGACCGGCCATGGCTTAGAAGGACCCTTGCGATCCACACAGCGCCGGGGGGCCCGTCGGTCTCGGGCACCATGGCCTCGGGTATCAAGAAGCCGGTTACCACCGCCACCCTCTGGGCCTTCCCCAAGGCCTTGGCGGCGCCTTGAAGCCAGGCGGGATGGAAGAGCCGAGGAGCCCCCCTTCCCGCCCTGTCGGAGGCTATTATTTCCCCTATGGAAGCCATGGGATCATATGCTAAGGCAGTCCACCAGCTCCATCATCTCCCGGTTCAGGGGCTTCTTCTCCTCCCAGGAGGTGGACATGGGGGGGGTCACGATCCGGCCGTCCACGTATCCCACCATGAAACCCTTATGCCCCTCAAGCAGGGAGTTCACCGCCGCGGCACCCATCCGGGAGGCCAGGACCGCGTCGAAAGATGAAGGGGCGCCCCCCCGCTGGATGTGCCCCAGTACGGTTATGCGGGCCTCGTAGCCCCCGGTGTCCTTGAGCTGCTCCGCCAGCTCCCCGGCGGACATAACCCCTTCCGCCAGGATTATCATGGAGTGGGTCTTGCCCCTCTGACGGGCGTACCGCAGCTTCTCGCAGAGGTCCTCTATCTTGAAGGGCACCTCCGGCACCAGCACGTACTCCGCGCCGGAGGCCACCCCCACCTCAAGGGCCAGGAACCCGGAGGAACGGCCCATGACCTCGACGATGAAGAGCCGGTCGTGGCTGGAGGCGGTGTCCCTCAACTTCTGAACCGCCTCAAGGGCGGTGTTGCAGGCGGTGTCGAACCCTATGGTGTAGTCGGTGCCCGCTATGTCGTTGTCTATGGTGCCCGGTATGCCCGCCACGGGGAAACCCATCTCATGAAGCCTCCAGGCCCCCTTGAAGGATCCGTCGCCGCCTATGACCACCAGGGCGTCTATGTCGTACTCCCTGAGCCTGGCGTAGGCCTCGTTAACCCCCTCAGGCCGGCGGAACCGCTCGCTCCGGGCGGTCCTCAGTATGGTGCCGCCCCTTAGGATTATGCCCCCCACGGAGCTCTTGGTAAGGGGTATGCCGTCCCCGTCCAAAAGGCCCTCATAGCCCCGTCTGAAACCTATGACGTCAAGGCCCTTGTATATGGCCGTCCTGGTAACCGCCCTTATGGCGGCGTTCATCCCCGGCGAGTCTCCGCCGCTGGTAAGCACCGCTATCCTCTTCAAGCCATCATCTCCCCTCTTCTCCATGAAGCCCTAAGGGGCCCCGAAGTCAGGGGCCAGAACGCCCCTAAGCCTCCCGCAAGGACAAAGCCGCGAAAGGGCAGAAAACGCGATCACTGCTCCTTTGACAGCTCGTCCATCCTCTTGTTGACCGACTCAATCTCCCCGTTGACCGCGGAAAGCCGCTCCTCCAGCTGGCGCTTCTCCTTGGACAACGTCTCAAGCCTCTTTATGAGCCGATCCACCTCCAGCTTGGCCGCCGCCTTGCCCTGGAAGAGCCGCTGGGGGTTGTCCTTGTCCACGTCCCAGATGAAGTCTATCTTCTTGCCCTCGGTTATGGGGCTTATGCCGCCTTTGATGAGCAGCCGCACGCTTTTGACCCCCTTCAGGAGGTCCTTCTGAGTCTTCTCGTCGTACCGGGGGAAGAAGACCATGCCGTCCCGCTTGCCCTGGAGCTTGAAGTTGAACCTAGGGTCGTACTCCACGGGCTTGTACTCCTTGCCGTTTATCATGAGACTCACCTGCTCATCGAAGGGGGCCATCCTCATGGAGGGGCCCAGGTTCTCGAACTCCAGCCTTATGGGTATGGTCTCCCCTATGCGCACGTTCTTTAGGAAGGTGTACTTGAAGTTCTCCAGCTCGTCCTTGGTCCACATGTTCTTGTCCGCCTCCGCCTGGAACATGGCCTCCACGTACTCGGCGGAGTAGTAGGTGGCCCTTATCTCCAGGCTGTTGCCCATGTCGTTCGTGTACTTCACCGACCGGCTCCCCCGGGCCATGGCGTCTGTGAACTGGGAGCCATGGGCCCCAACGGAAAGGACCATGAGGAAAACCGCCGACAACGCAAATCCAAGGGTCTTCAACCGCATCTAAACATCTCCTCCCATGGTTGTCTGTTACCCCGGAAGATATTAGCACATTCCACGGCCCAAGCCACCGGGGAAGCGCAGATTAACCCCAACAGCTCAACGCAAAGTTAATCCAAAACAAGCCGTCAAAAAGGAGGGGCCCCTAAGGCCCCTCCCGAAGTTTGAGCCAACCGGCCGGGAGGCCGGTGAAGCAGGCGGTCCTAGCCCTTGACGCCCTTGATGAAGATTATGGCCACCGCCACGGGGGCGACCACCCGGCAGATCCAGACCCAGGCAGTCTCAAAGGCGAACCGCACCTTGCCGTTGCTGGTGGCCTCCTCCCTGGCGCCGTCCAGCCATATCCAGCCGGCGAAGATGGATATGAAGATGCCGCCCAAGGGAAGGAGCACGTTGCTGGACAGGTAGTCCATGAGGTCCAGGAAGTCCTTGCCAAGCACCTTGGGGAAGTGGCCGCCGAGGGAGAGGGCGGAGGGCACGCCCAGGAGGAATATGACGAGCCCCAGTATCCAGGAGGCCTTGGCCCTGTCCCAGCCCAGCTCGTCCTTGAAGTAGGCCACGCAGACCTCCAGGAGCGACACCGAGGAAGTTATGGCGGCGAAGAAGAGGAGCAGGAAGAACACGAAGGAGAAGAAGGCCCCCATGGGCATCTTGGAGAACACCGACGGCAGGGTTATGAAGGTGAGCCCAGGCCCCGCGGCGGGCTCCATGTTGAAGGCGAACACCGCGGGGAATATGGCGAAGCCCGCCAGGAACGCCACCATGGTGTCAAGGAAGGTGACGGTGAAGGCCGCGGAGGGAAGGGCCTCGTCCTTGCTGAGGTAGCTTCCGTAGGTGATCATGCAGCCCATGCCCAGCGACAGGGAGAAGAAGCCCTGGCCCAGGGCGTCAAGGATGGTCTTGCCGGTCACCTTGCTAAAGTCCGGCTTGAGGTAGAACTCAAGGCCCTTCATGGCCCCGTCAAGGGTGACCGCCCGGACGATGAGGACCAGCAGCAGCAGGAACAGGGCGGGCATCATGACCTTGCAGTACTTCTCAATTCCCTCCCCTATGCCCCTGAAGACGATCCAAATGGTGCCGAGCATGAACACCGCCTGGTAGAGGATTACCTGGGTTGGGTTGGAGATGAAGGCCCCGAAGGCATCCCCCGCCTTGCCCTGGGCGGCTATCTCCATGAGGCCCCCGAAGGACTTGATCATGTAGGCTATGGTCCAGCCCGCCACCACCCCGTAGAAGGAGAGGATTATGAAGCCCGCTATGACACCCATCCACCCCACCAAGGGCCAAGCCCCGCCGCGAAGCTTCTTGAAGGAGCCCACCGCGTTAAGGCCCGCGCCCCGGCCTATGGCCATCTCCGCCAACATGACGGAGGCGCCTATGGTGAACACTATGAGAAGGTATATCAGAACGAAGGCGCCGCCGCCGTTCATTCCGGTTACGTACGGAAACCTCCAGATGTTGCCAAGACCAACCGCGGAACCCGCCGCCGCCATGATGAAACCAAGACGGCTACCCCACTGCTCACGATCGTTGGTGGACAACTGAATCACCCCTCTTTTTCATATGAAAGCAATAAAACTACATAAAAAAGAAACAAGATACGCCTATAAAACCTTTACATCAACAAAATATACCCCGAAAACCGCCCCCTTCCCTAAGATATATCGGCAAGAACCTTCAAGAAAAGTCTAACCCATCGGGTTGGAATAAATAAAACCAAAGTCCCCGCTTTTGTCAAGTTAGATATCTACATGTCAAAGTCAAAGGAGCCCAAAAAGGATAAAACGCTAATTAAAACGCAAAAAAGGAGGCCGGCGTCTCGGGAGTTCAAAACTCCCGGAGCGCCGGCCTCTCGGCTCAGGTTCGTCAAAGATACGCCCGATTCGGGGCTTATTTCACAGAAAACCCGTCAATCCTGTCCTTCCATAGGTTCAGAAAGCCTCATCATGACCCGCTTCACCCGGAGGGCAAGCCCGGTCTCCGGGCATATGTCCACCACCACCCCGCAGAAGCGAATGTCTTCGCCGCACACCTCGAACTTGCTGGGCGTTCCCAGGAGGAACCTTGGGATCACCGATTGATAGGTCATGCCTATTATGCCCCCCGCGCCGCCGGTCATGCCCGCGTCGGTTATGTAGGCGGTTCCCCTGGGCAAGAGGTCCTCGTCGGCGGTCTGCACGTGGGTGTGGGTGCCTATCACAGCGGAAACCCGGCCGTCAAGGAAGAGCCCCAGGGCCCGCTTCTCGCTGGTGGTCTCGGCATGGAAGTCCACCAGCACACACCGCTCCCCCAACGCCTCTATCTCCTCGAGGGCCCTGCGGAAGGGGCAATCTATGGGATGCTGCATGGCCCTCCCCTGCAGGTTAACCACTCCCAGCCTCATAGCTCCCTTTGTAAAGACCCCGCTGCCCCGTCCGGGCACCCCCGGCGGATAGTTGGCAGGACGCAGTATACGGGGGTCCTCCTCCATGAGCTCCTGGGCTTCCCTCTTGTCGAAGCTGTGGTTGCCGCCGGTTATGACGTCCACCCCGGCGTTGAAGAGCTCCTGCGCCACGGAGGCGGTTATGCCGAACCCCGCGGCGGCGTTCTCGCCGTTGGCCACCACGAAATCGAAGGGTCCCATGGAGCGCCTGAGCTCCGGAAGGGCCCGCCCGAGGGCCCTGCGGCCCGGCTTGCCCATCACGTCCCCCACGAAGAGGACCCGCATGGCGCCACCGATCATTTGGCGTACTCCACCGCCCTGGTCTCCCTTATGAGGGTCACCTTTATCTGCCCCGGGTACTTCATCTCCTGCTCGATCTTGCGGGCGATGTCATAGGCCAGCTTCTGCATGGCCCCGTCGTCGGTAACCTGGGGCAGCACCGCCACCCGCACCTCCCGGCCCGCCTGGATGGCGAAGGCCTTGCTCACCCCGGAGAACTCCTTGGCGATGGACTCCAGCTTCTCCAGGCGCTTCACGTAGGCGTCCAGGCTCTCCCTCCTAGCCCCGGGCCTTGCGGCGCTCACGGCGTCCGCCGCGGCCACCAGTATGGCGTATATGGACTGGGGCTCCTCGTCCTCGTGGTGGGACGCCACGGCGTTCACCACCTCGGGGAGCTCCCCGTAGCGCTTCGCCAGGTCCGAACCGATCTTGGCGTGGGGGCCCTCCACCTGGTGGTCCACCGCCTTGCCTATGTCGTGGAGCAGCCCCGCCCTGCGGGCCAATGACTCGTCAAGCCCAAGCTCCGACGCCATTATGCCCGCCAGATAAGCCACCTCGAGGCTGTGCTGAAGGGCGTTCTGGCCGTAGCTGAACCGGAACTTAAGCTGCCCCAGGATCTTAACCAGCTCGGGGTGCATGGACTTGATGCCGGTCTCCAAAAGGGCTCCCTCGCCGGCCTCCAATATCTCCTCCTCCACGTCCCTTTGGGACTTCTCGATGATCTCCTCTATTCGGGCGGGATGTATGCGACCATCCGCCACCAGCCGCTCCAGGGCCAGCCTGGCCACCTCCCGGCGAACCGGGTCGAAGCAGCTTATGGTCACCGCCTCGGGGGTATCGTCCACTATGAGGTCCACACCCGAAAGGGTCTCAAAGGTCCGTATGTTGCGACCCTCCCGGCCTATAATCCTGCCCTTCATCTCGTCGGACGGAAGGGGCACCACGCTTACCGCCACCTCCGACGTGTGATCCGCGCTGCACCGCTGTATGGCGGTGGCTATTATCTCCCTTGCCTTCCGGTCCGCCTCCCGGCGGGCCTTCTCCTCCAGCTCCTTGAGGCGCAGCCCTATCACATGGGCCGCCTCCTGTTCCACCTTGCGGAGCAGTATCTCCCTCGCTTCCTCCCGGCTCAACCCCGCCACCTCTTCCAGCTTGGCGGATATCTGGCTCTCCCGCTCCGAGAGGGACTCCATGCGCTCCTCCAACTCCCGCTGCCTGGCCTTAAGCTCCTCCTCCCGCCTTGAGAGGGCCTCAAGCCTCCGGTCCAGGCTCTCCTCCTTCTGCTCAAGCCGGCGCTCCGCCCTCTGAAGCTCGCTGCGGCGCTCCTTGGTCTCCCGCTCCACCTCCTGCCTCAAACGCAGGATCTCCTCCTTGGCCTCGGTCAGCATCTCCCGCTTCGAGCGCTCCGCCGAGGCGGCGGCCTCCTTGAGAACCCTCTCCGCCTCGCTCAGGGCCTCCTTGTTCCTCTTGGCGTCCAGCTGGCGGATGAGGACGAAGACCACCACGGCGCCTATGGCGGCGCCGGCCGCCATCATCAAAAACGACATCTCCTTCCCCCCTGTTCAGTTGTCAAGGTCCAATCCCTAACGCTTATTTAAAAGTCAAGCCACCCATGGCTTCCTCAAGGCCTATTATATAACGACCCGGGCGTACGGGTAATCAGCCGCCGTCAATGATACCCATGAAGCCGGGGAAGAGACCCTCCAGCTCCTCCCAAAGGCCCTCTGCGTCCTCTTCCTCCACCCAGCGCCTTGCGTCCTCCCGGGCCATCTCAAGGAGTCCAAGATCCCGCCTAAGATCCGCCACCCTAAGCCCCAGGTCCCCGTGCTGGGCGGTGCCGTGAAAGGTGCCGGATCCCCTCTCCCGAAGGTCTATCTCCGCCACCTCAAAGCCGTTCCTCACCCTCTCAAGGGCCCTTATGCGGTCGGGCACCTGCCTTGAGGAGCAAAGCAGCACGCAAAGGCCGTCACTGCTGCCCCGGCCCACCCTTCCCCTCAACTGGTGAAGCTGGCTCAGGCCCATCATGTCCGCACCCTCCACCACCATCACGGTGGCGTCGGGCACGTCTATTCCCACCTCCAGCACGGTGGTGCCCACAAGCACCGACGACGACCCCTCCCGGAAGGCCCTCACCGCCTCTTCCTTCTCCCCGGGGCTCATCCTGCCGTGCACCAGGACGGGGCGGGCCCAGGGCAAGTGGCGCTTGAGCCACCGGAAGCGCTCCTCCGCGGAGGAGGGACCGCAGCTCACCGCGGGACACACCCAGAAGGCCTTGCCTTCGGACCTCAAGTCCCTTTCCACCGCCCGCAAAACCTCCATGAGGCCGCACGAGGGGAGCGCCAAGGTTCGCACCTCACCCCTTCCCGGCGGAGGGCTTGACAGGGTCACCACGTCAAGATCGCCATAGAGTCCTAAGGCCATGGTCCTCGGTATGGGGGTGGCGCTCACCATGAGCAGGCTCACGTCTGGGCCCTTTGCCAGGGCCGCCCGCTGGGACACCCCGAAGCGCTGCTGCTCGTCCACTATGACCAGCCGGTGCCCAAGGGACTCAAGATCCCTGAGATGAAGAAGGGCGGTGGTGCCCACCAGCAGGGAGGGGGCCGCCTTAGAAAGGGACTCCCCCTTTAGGGTCCTCTCGGAGGACGTGATGAGGTGCACGTCAAAGCCCCTAAGCACCGAGGAGGCGAACTTGAAGGTCTGTTTGGCCAGTATCTCCGTGGGGGATATGAAGACGGCGCTGCGCCCCGCCATGAGGCACAGGTACCCAGCGAACAGGGCCACCGCGGTCTTGCCGGATCCCACGTCCCCCTGGAGCAGTATGTCGAAGGGGCCGGACTCGAAGGCCTTAAGTATCCGGCCCATGCACTCCATCTGCCCGGCGGTGGGACGGAAGGGCAACATCTTTGAGTAGGATCCCACCATTTGACAGGAACTGGCCTTAGCCCATGGGGGTGGGGCCTGCCCTTTGGGTTGGAACCTTTTGCGCCTTCTTATGGCGAAGGCGGCCTGAAGGAAGAACAGCTCGTGGTACGCAAGGCGCCGCCGGGCGGCCTTCCAGGAGGCCTCCGACGAGGGCCAATGGATCTCCCGAAGGGCCTCGTTAAGTCCCATGAGGGACCTCGTCTCCATCACCGGCCTTGGGATGGGATCCTCCACGGGGGAACGTTCCAACCCGTCCAGAAGCTGTCTTATGAGGTCCCTTAAGAACCAGGAGGGCAGGGCCTTGGAGGAAGGGTAGACCGGCGCTATGCGCCCCAGGTAAGGGTAGTCCTGGGACACCAGCTTGGGGTTGGCCATCACGGGCCTTTGGTTGAACTCCCTCACGGGGCCTAAGAGCATGATTCGATCTCCTTCGCCGAAGGGAAGGCGCTTGACGCCGAAGTAAACCACCGTCACGGCGCCCCTTTGGGAGGCCAGGGAAAAGCGGATCCCCCCCTTAGGGCCTCCGATGGATGAGACCCGGGTCACCGTGCCCATGACCAGACACCTACGGCGGGAAGAAACCTCGCAGGGATCTAAAGGGCGGCGCAGGTCCTCGTAGCGGCGGGGCAAAAGGAAGAGGGCGTCCCTTACGGTGAGGACGCCCTCTTCCTTCAGGGCCAGGGCCCGTTTGGGCCCCACCCCTCGAAGGCGGATATCATCAAGCGGACGCTGCAGCACAGCGTTTAAACCTCCCTAGCGACCCCCAGGTCCCCAGCCACCTTGAACGTTGGTTCTTCCACCGAAAGTGATATGGGGTTCACTCCCTTCCCAGGGTTCGAATAGGACTTCTTCGAGACCATCTGGACCAACTCCTGGGGGTCAAGGGCTTTTGGGGGGTCGTAGGAATCGTGCTTTGGGGTATCTATCCTGATCTGCTGCTCCGGCTGTGGGGTCTGGGGCTGAACCTGCGGGGCCGGATCGCTGCCCTTGACCGTCTGGGACTCCCACTGCTGGACCGGGTCCGGCTGCTGGACCGTCTGGGCCTGCCAAGCAGGCTGGGCCGCTGCGGGCTGGACATCCCCGCTCACCGGGGCCTCCTCCCGGATCATCATGTCGAACTTCGAGAGCATGGCCCGGAACTCCGCCACGCACTGACAGCGCATCTGGGTGAGGCGGTTCAGCTCCCGCCTGAGGGCCGCGGCCTCAACCTCTGCGTCTCCCACTATGCGGTCCGCCTTGAGCTTGGCCTCCCTAAGTATGGCGTCCGCCTGCTCCATGGCGGCCCTTACCCTCTCCTCCGCCTGCTCGTTGGCGGTCTTAACCCTCTCCTCCGCGCTCTTCTGCGCCAAGATCAACGTCTCGTTGAGGGACTCCTTAAGGCTCTTGAACTCCTCCGCCTGCTCCTTGAGGTTCTCCAACTCCCTCTCCAGCTCGTTGTTCCTCTGGATGTAGGCCTGAAGGCTCTCCGCCACCTGGTCCAGGAAGTCGTCGACCTCCTCCACGTCGTAGCCCCTCAAACCCCTCTTGAAGGACTGGTTCACCACATCCAAAGGCGTTATCAAATGACCCATGCTAATCCCTCCTTCCCTTGCTCCCTTGCTCCCTTGCTCCCGCCCTTCAGCCGCCCCGCCGCATTGCGGACATAAGGGTTTTTATGGCCTTATATTATATATACACAATCTAGATTTTAAAATACCCCCCTGGGGCCAAAAAGACAAGTCCCAAGCCTCACCATGGTGCTGCCCTCCATGACCGCCAGGTGGAAGTCGGAGCTCATGCCCATGGAGAGCTCCGGCAGCTTTATGTCGAGCCGTTCCTCAAGCCGGTCCCGAAGCTCCCGGAGGGAAGCGAAGGCGGAGCGCACCGCCGTCTCGTCCTCCGTGAGGGGCCCCACGCAGAAAAGCCCCTTAAGGTCCAACATGCAGCACCTCTCAAGCACCGCCTCCGCAAGCTGAAGCGCCCCTTGGGGCATTACGCCGTGCTTGGCGGCCTCGCCGGAGACGTTGACCTCCAGGAGCACCGGAAGGGTGGGTTTCTTCCCCCCATCCCCCTCTTGGACCCCCTCCAAAAGCACCCGGTTCAGTGCCAAAGCAAGCTCCAGGCTGTCCAGGCTGTGGACCTCATGGAAGGTCTCCAGGGCCTTTCGAACCTTGTTCCGCTGGAGGTGTCCGATCATAAGCCACACCACGTCCAGGTCCTGAAGCTCAGCTCTTTTGGCCGCCGCCTCTTGAACCCGGTTCTCGCCTACGAGGCGGATTCCCGTCTCACGGGCCGCCCTCAGCGCCTCGGGAGGGTGGTTCTTGGTGACCGCCACCACCCGCACCTCACGAGGTTCCCTGCCGGCGGTCAAGGCCGCCTTGGCTATGGCGTCCATGACGCGCTCAAGATTATCCTTCAAACAAGAGTAACCGCTCACCAAAGCTGCACCCTTCCCTCCCTGGCCAGTCGGCCGTCCACGATGACCGCCTCCCCCATGACAAGGCCCTTGGTCACCAGAAAACGCCTGAATCCCACCGGCCGGCCCTCCACGGGCCTGAAACGGGCCACGTTGCCCCGCACCACGTAGACGCCGTAGGAGCCGTCCCGCTGGACCACCGAGGACTCCGGCACCGCCACCCCGTCGAAGCGCCCGGCCTCCACCAGGATGTCCAAGGTCCTCCGGGTTATTATATCCTCGGTCACCCAGGGAAGATCCATGTAGACCAGCGCCTTGGGGCCCAGTACCTCGTAGAACCGCACCTCCCCGAAGAGGTTCATGTCGAACCGGTCCCTTCGCACCGGAAGGCGCCTTTCCTTCAGCGACTCCGGCACGGTGCCCGCCATGTCAACGTAGCCCAGGAAGCGGATCTCCTGGGGCTGTTCCACCACCTTGCCTATGGGCTCTCCGGGTAAGGCGGAACCTTTAGGCTGCCCCGGCGGCGGGGGACTCGGCAGGTTGTCCCGGTTGTCCCAAAGGTACTGATACCGCCACTTGCCCTCCATCCCATCCAGCCGGGCGGCGAAGATCCCCTGCACGGGGGTCTTCACCGGCACGCCGCCCACCACTGCCACCACCGCCCCGGCGGGGACTTTCACGGGACCCTCCCCCTTAGGATATGAAACCGCCCCGGAGGATGGGGACCTTAGAACCCGCTCCTCCCAGATGAGGGCCCCCTTGGAGGGCAGGAGGTACCACTCGGTCCAGGGCACCCCCCAGGTTATCCTGGGGTTGGTGCGGCGGTGGTGGTCCACATAGCTCATGTACCCCGCTATCCACAGGACCCCTATGACCAGGAGGGCCCCGAGGTACAGGGCCCTTCCCATGCCTTTGTCCCTAGAGGGCTGCCGCAACCTTCACCAGCGGCCTTAAGAGGGCCGGAAGCTCCGCCACGGAGTCAAGGGCCATGGAAGCCCCAAGGGCCTTGAGCTCTTCTTGGCCCAGGGGCCCCGTGGCGACCCCAACGGGGGCCACCCGGGCGTTCAGGGCGCAAAGCACGTCTGACCCGGTATCCCCCACGTACACCGCCCTTTGTGGGCTCACCCGGAGCTCCTGCATGGCGTGGTTTAACATGTGCGGCTCCGGCTTAGGCGGAAGCCCCGCCTCAAGCCCCACCATCACGTCCGCCAGCTCCGCCACCCCCAGCCGCTCCGCCGCCAGGGAGAGCATGTTCCTGTTGGACACCAATCCGATCTTAAGCCCCATGGACCTAAGCTCCCTAAGGGCCTCAAGGGCGCCGGGGATGGGGCGTATCATGGAGTGCTCCTTCTGCCGGTAGCGCTCCCGGTACTTCACAGGCCAGGAGGGGTCGAAGCGGCCGAAAAGCCTAAGAAGGGACTCCTCGAAGGGAAGCCCTATGGTGGCCATGAGCTCATCCCAGGTCACGGGATCAAGCCCCTCGTCGCGGGCTAAGAGGTTGAGGCACTGGGTCACCGCGTGGCTTGAGTCCACCAGGGTCATGTCAAAGTCGAATATGGCCGCCTCCACGACGCCGGGCATCGGGAGGGATGCTTGGGTTTTCACTTCTTCTCCACCTCCATGATCATTCCCTTCAGGTACTCCCCCTGGGGCACCCTTGGGTTCACCGGATGGTCCGGCGGCTGGCAGAGCCTCTCCAGGATCCTTATCTCCGCCCCCCGGTCGGAGGCGGCCTCAAAGACAAGGGCGGTGAGGTCCCCCTGGGAGACCGCGTGGCTGCAGGATCCAAAGAGCACGAACCCGCCGGGTTCCGTCAGGTTGAAGGCCCTCACCAAAAGCTCCTTGTAGCCCCTCAAGGCCCCATGAAGCTGCTTCTTGGAGGGGGCGAAGGGGGGCGGGTCCACCGCCACCACCCGGAAGCTGGCGTTTGAGGCCTCAAGGCGCCTCATCTGGTCAAAGGCGTTGCCGCTTAAGGCCTCCACCCGGTCTTTAAGGCCCAGGTTCCCGGCGGCCCATAGGGCCCGGTCTATGGCCCCCTGGGACTGCTCCAGCATCACCGCCCGGGAGGCCCCTTCCAGCAGGCAGTGAAGGGACAGGTGCCCCTGGTAGGAGAAGGCGTCCAGCACCGAGGCCCCCTCCAGGGGAAGCTTGGCAAGGCTGAAGGCCCAAAAACGGGTGTCCAGGTACAGGCCGGTCTTCTGCCCCTCTTCCACGTCCACCTTTTGAAGGACCCGGCCGAAGGGCACCGCAAGATCCACCGGCATAGCCCCCAAAATGGGCCGGATCTCCTCCTCGAGGCCCTCCTTGCCCAGGTGCTTCCCGGTGTTCTTCAACACCAGGTTCTCCACCGGGAAATGGTGCTCCTCCGACGCCTCCAGGAGGGCCTTGGCCAAGGTTCCTATCCGCTTAATCCACGCGGGGTGGGACAGCTGCAGCACCAGGGTGGAGCCGTAAAGGTCCGCCACCACGGCGGGAAGCCCGTCGGACTCCCCGTGGATGAGCCTAAGCGCCCGGTGGCGCTTCATGGTCCTGGCCCTCAAGGAAAGGGCGCTCTTAAGGCGCTGCCCCAAAAGGCCCCAGAGGTCCGGTTCCTCCCGGAACGAGAGGACCCTCACGGCGATGTCCGACGTCCCGTAGAGCCCAAGGCCCACCACCTTGCCGCGGTACACCAGGTCCACCGCGTCCCCCGCCTGGGCCTCAACGTCCGCCACGGCGCCCCTGTATATCCAGGGATGCCCCTTCTTCAAGGCCTCCTGCCCCTGGGGCTTCAGGAAGACCCTGGGCCTTCTTTGAATGGAGTTCCCCCCGGTACCCTGGGCCTTAAGGTCCTTCATCCTACCACCTCCGCCACCGCGTCGTGCCGGTGTATGCTCTCGAAGCTGGTGACCTTTACGTTGAAGCCCCGCACCCTTGGGTCTTCCTTGAGCTCCAGGGCGCAGTCCCTGGCCAGGTCCTCCACGAAGCGGGGCCTGCCGTAGGAGCTCTCGGTGACGAACTGCTCGTCCCGGCGCTTAAGCACCGGGTAAAGGGGGGATGAGGCGTTCCGTTCCGCCAGCTCCGCCAGCTCCTCTATCCAGATCATCTCCTTTGAGCGCACCCTTATCCTCACCGACGCCCGCTGGTTGTGGGCCCCGAACCGGGATATCTCCCGGGAGCAGGGGCACAGGGTGAGCACCGGCGTCGTGACGGAGAGGAAGAAGTCAACCCCCTTACGGTCCTTCTTAAGGTCAAGCTCCGCCTTAAGGGACGCCTTAACCTCAAGGACCCCCGGCAGGTTGGTCACGGGGGACCGTTTGGGCACGAAGTAGGGGAACTTTACCTTCATCTCAGCCCTTCGGGCGTCGAGGGACCGAAGAAGTGAGCGGAGGAACTCCTCCGCTGACTTGGGGCACGGCACCGGGCCATCCCAGGAGGAGGCCAGCTCCGCCAGGCGGCTCATGTGGGTGCCCCTTAGGTGCGTCGGAAGGTCCGTGAACAGCGAGAAGGAGCCTATGGTGGGCACCGGTGAGGCATCCTTTGAGATGACCGTCATGGGGCGGGTGAGTCCCCTTATGCCCACCCGCTCTATGGGGACGCCCCGGTGGTCTATTTCGGACTGCAGGTCCCTCACCGAAGGTCCTCCCTGCTGAAGAGCGCGGAGCTCTCGGGGCCCTCGAAGACCTCCACCCAGGCAAGGCGCCGATTTGGGGCCCCAAGGGGCTCATCCAGGGCATTGAAGATCCACCGGGCTATGTTCTCCGCCGTGGGCTGCTCCAGAAGGTCGTTGAGACAGGTGTGGTCCAGCTTCGACAGGACCAGGTCCCTGACGCGGGATTTAAGCTCCGTGAAGTCCATCACCACGCCCTCGTGGTCCGGGGAACCCTCAAGGGCCACGGTGAAGCGGTAGGTGTGGCCGTGGAGGGCCTCGCAGCGGCCCTTGTATCGGGGCAGGTGGTGGGCGGCGTCGAAGGAGAAGGAACGTTTGAGGATCATGGGGTTTCTTCCTTTCCGAAGGCACGGTTTAAATGGCCCCGGCCAGCCTGGGCTTTCAAGGGGCGCCGAGGGCCCTAAGAACGCCCTTGCCCTCCCCTGTGGGCCGGGTGCCTTTTCCTTTTATTTTAACATCCCCCGCCGGGGGGTCAAATGCCGAGCTCCCGCTGGCGGGAGTCGGGGTCTTTAAGGCCCAGCAGGGATGCCATGAGGGATGCGGACCTCATGGCGTTGTCATGAACGCAGTTGCAGAACATGAGGAACACCCTGCCCCCCTGGGAGCTATGGAGCAGGGCCCGTTCCCTCCAGGGCCTTAGGTCCTCAGGCGCGTAGAGGTAGTCCCCCCGTACGTCGGGGGAAGGCGTGGGGGACGAGCCACCAGCGCCGCCCCTGCCGTGGAACCTGGCCACGGCGCCCCAGCTGGCGGTTTTAGGCCAAAAGGGTTCCTTTGGGGCCCAGGGGGCGTCGAATCCCACGAAGGCGGCGTTCTGGTCCTTCAGGGTATTTGTGAGGGGGCCAAGCCAGGGCTCTTTAAGCCAAAGCAGGTTCCGCACCTCCACCACCAGGGGCCAGGAGGGGGACATGTCCCGCACCGCCTTAAGGTACCCAAGGGCCTCTTCGGAGGGGGCGAAGGATGGGTGGAACTGGAAGAGCAGGTACCCAAGCTTCCCGGTCTCCCGCAAGGGCTCCAGCCTCTCCAGGAACCAGCGGTACAGGGCCCGCCTTACCTTGGGGTGTACCATGTGGCGCATCACCGCCTCCGTAGCGCCGGGGGGCCTTGCCCAGCCGGGGAGGGATGAGGGGCGCACCGGGTGGAAGGTAAAAAGCCCCAAGGCCTTGACGCCAAGGAGGAATCCCTTGGGCAGCTCCGCGGCCCAGCGGAAAACCTGCTCCGGCGATGGCGCGGCGTAGAAGGAGGAGCCCATCTCAAGGGCCGAGAAGGGCTCCGAAAGGGCCCGGGCCCGCTGGCGGCGGTTAAGCCCCTTGAAGGAACAAAGGCCCACCCGGAGCTCCATCAAGGACACCTCCCTTAAGGATTCTTTTTCTTTAAGTAAGGATTTTACCACAGGGGGCCGCCCTGCCCCATGCGGAGAATCTTCAGCGTAAACAATTAAATCAGCCATTCAGCTTGCTTAATTCCGGACAAGATGCTACAAATAGCCATATTTTAGCCGAAAGAGGTGATTTATTTGGGCAGGAAAGGCACATCGTTGTTCGGGGAAAACGTCTTCGACCGCCGGGCCATGAGGGAGCGGCTGCCCCGGGAGGTGTACGCCCAGCTGTTGGAGGTTATGGAGGGCACCGGCCGGATGGACGAGGCGCTGGCTGGGGTCATAGCCTCCGCCATGAAGGAGTGGGCGGTGTCCAAGGGGGCCACCCACTACGCCCACTGGTTCCACCCTAGGAACGAGATGACCGCGGAGAAGCACATGGCGTTCCTCACGGTGGACAGCGACGGCACCCCCCTGGAGGCCTTCTCGGCGGTGGAGCTGATCCAGGGGGAGCCCGACGCGTCAAGCTTTCCCTGCGGGAGCGTGAGGAGCACCTTTGAGGCCCGGGGGTACACCGCCTGGGACCCCACTAGCCCCGCCTTTCTGGTGGCCACCGAGCGGGGGGGGACCTTGTGCGTGCCCTCGGTGTTCATAGCCTTCGACGGCACGCCGCTGGACATGAAGACCCCCCTATTAAAGGCCCTAAGCGCCCTGGAGCAGCGGGCCCTTAGGATATCCCGGCTCTTCGGCAACCGGGGGGTCCGGTGGATAAAGATGACCTGCGGGGCGGAGCAGGAGTTCTTCCTCATCGACGCCGAGCGGGCCCGCAGGAGGCCCGACATACTGCACTGCGGCAGGACCCTCTTCGGAGCGGAGCCGCCGAAGGGGCAGCAGATGGAGGATCACTACTTCGGCTCCATCCACCACCGGGTGCTCTCGTACATGGAGGAGGTGGAGGAGGAGCTCCTGCGGCTTGGGGTGGCGGTGAAGACCCGGCACAACGAGGTGGCGCCCTGCCAGTACGAGTTCGCCCCCCAGCACTGCGAGGCCAACCTGGCGTGCGACCAGAACCAGATGATGATGCTCACCATGCGGCGCCTTGCGCACCGGCACGGGTTAAGACTTCTGCTGCACGAGAAGCCCTTCGCTGGGCTCAACGGCAGCGGCAAGCACGTGAACTTCTCCCTCATGGACAGTGAGGGCCGGAACCTCCTGTCCCCCTCCCAGAACCCAAGGCGGAACGTGCAGTTCCTAACGTACCTTGCGGCCTTCGTTCTGGGGCTTTGGGAGCACGGGGGGCTGCTTCGGGCCTCCACGGCGTGCCCAGGGAACGTGCACCGCCTTGGGGGAAGCGAGGCCCCGCCGGTGATAATGAGCATATACCTTGGAGAGGTCATAACCCGGGTGCTGGACCGGATAGACGAGGAGCTGGAGGCCCTGGAGGGGAAGAGGCCCATGGACCTTGGGCTGAACCGGCTCCCGTCCATAAGGGCGGACAACACGGACCGGAACAGGACCGCCCCCATAGCCTTCACGGGGAACAAGCTGGAGTTTAGGTCCCCCGGGTCATCCCAGTCCATAGCGGGGCCCTTGACCATGCTGGCCTCTGCCTGGGCCATGGGGCTTGAGTGGATAGGGGACCGGATGGAGTCCCGGATTGCCTCGGGCATGGAGCCCCGGGATGCGGCGCTGGAGGCGGTGCGGGAAGCGGTGCGGCGGTCCAGGGGGGTCATGTTCGAGGGGAACTGCTACAGCCCCGAGTGGGAACAGGAGGCCCGCAGGAGGGGGCTCGCGGTGGCCCGGCGACCGTCGGAGGCCCTGGAGAGGCTGGTGGCGCCGGAGAACGCGGCACTGCTGAGCCGCCTTGGGGTCATGAGGGAGAGGGAGTGCCGGATACTATTCGAGACCAGGCTGGAGCAGCACGCCAAGTGGACGGAGATCGAGATGGGGGTCATGAGGAACATGGTGCTGGAGGGGATACTTCCCGCCTTAGGCAAGGCGGTGAGGGACGAAGGGGCGGCGCTTCAGGCGGCGAAGGCGTTCGGCCTTTGGGATCCCGCAGGGTCCGGCTCATGGCTTCTAAAGGGGCTATGGGAGGCAAGGCTTAGGGTGAGCGAAGGGCTTAAGGAGCTTGAGGGGGCCCTCTCAAAGCTAAAGGAGACAGCATCAAAGGAAGACCCCCTTGAGGCCTGCAGGGCCGCGGAAGGCTGCGTTGAGGCCATGGAGCGGCTGAGGCGGGCGGCGGACCTGGGGGAGGAGCTGTGCCCCGGGGAGGCCTGGATTTATCCCACTTACCGGCAGCTGCTGTCCCTGGGCTAAGAAAGGTAAGGCCCCGGCGGGAGGGGGCAAGCCCCCGCCGGGGCCTTGGGGTGCAAGACGACAAAGCAAATATAAAAATAAAAAGGGGGGATTGGCATGTGCCAATCCCCCGGAGCTAAGCTAGAGAGCTTAGAACACCACGTGGGTCCGCAGACGGATCAGGTGATCGTCACCGGTCTCCTTATTGGCCCCAGGGTCGCTCTGACCATAGTCAACCTTGTCGTAGAGAAGCTCGAACTTCACCGCCGGGTTGAGCTTGTAGGCCACGCCGAAGGTGTAGTTCTTGGTGTCATCCACGCCAGTGCCGTCGAAATCGGCCAACACGTAGCGCTGGAAGGTGCTCCACTTGTCGCTCCACTTCTGATCAGCCCTGGCGAAGAAGACGGAGGTCTCCCCGTTGCCGGTCTTGGCACCACGGTTCTTAAGCACCTCGGCACCGTAATTGCTGTAAGCAGTGGAATCACCGTCGCCGGTCATGTAGAAAGCGTCATCGATCTTGGCATACTCGAGCCACAGGCTGGTGAACTTCAGAAGATCCTGCTTGGCATCCACGATCACCTTGTAGGCCTTGGGGCTGTCGTTGGCAAGGGTAACAGCGGACTTCTCCCACAGGTTCTGCTTGTAGTAAGCGCCCTTCAGGGACACGGAGGGGTTGAACTTAAACTCCATGTCTGCGCCGTAGACGTTGTCAACGCCGTGGTTCTCCGTCCTGGAAGCCTCGGAGTAATCATAGCTGTACCACGTCCCCATGAGCCCAAGGCGGAACTGCTCGTTGAAGTTGAAGTCCATCCGGGCACCATACATGAAGTACTCGTCCACGGAGGCAGTGTCATCATCCTGGTGGGCCACGAAGGAGTCGAAGTCCACCATCCCGAAGCTCCTCTGGAACCGGAAGCCCTTCAGATCCCAGTCGCCCACAAAGGCCTCGTTGTCCACATAGAGGCCCCTCTCGTCCTCCCAGTCGATGTTCTGGGAACCCACGGTCATGGTGATATCGTAGGGCAGCTTGGTGGTCACGTAGTAGTAGTCCCACTTAGCGCTGTCGTAGCCCTGGCTGTCGTGCTTGTAGCCAAGACGGGAGGTGAAGGTGGTGGTCTCGTTGATCCGCTTCTTGATCCACAGGCGATACCTGTTCAGGCTGAACTCGTTCTTGCCGTCGAAGCCATACTTGGTGCTGTCCTCATCGGCGAACTTGGCGTCGAAGCGGAGCTCACCGGAGAGGCTCCAGCCGCCAAGGTCCTTCTCAAGAACCGCCACGCGGCTGTCGAGCTTGTCAACCTTCACGCCCAGGGCGTCCAGCTCGTCCTTGAACTCCACCACCAGCTTCTTCAGCATCTCCACGTCCTGCTTGCTGGCCTT
>JAOACP010000023.1 GCA_026417795.1 Thermanaerothrix sp. | reverse complement strand
CCGGGTAAGCTCCGGGTACTTCTCATCCCGGATCTTCTCCACCAGGCGGAAGATCTCCTCCTCGTCGGCCCCCTCGAACACCGGGGTGGCCACCTTCCATCCGTTGTGCATCGCCACAAAGCCCATTATGGTCTCGAACACCTGGCCTAAGTTCATGCGGCTGGGCACGCCAAGGGGGTTCAGAACCACATCCACCGGGGTGCCGTCGGAGAGGAACGGCATGTCCTCCTCGGGCAATATCTTGGACACCACGCCCTTGTTCCCGTGGCGGCCCGCCATCTTATCCCCCTCGGTTATCTTGCGGAACTGGGCCACGTAGACCTTTACGACCTCGTTCACCCCAGGGCTCAGGTCCTCGCTGTTGTGCTCCCGGTTGAGGCGCTTTATGGCCACCACCTTGCCGCCCTCGCCGTGGGGCACCCGAAGTGAGGTGTCCCTAACCTCCCGGGCCTTCTCCCCGAAGATGGCCCTAAGCAGCCGCTCCTCCGGGGACTGGTCGGACTCACCCTTGGGGGTAACCTTGCCGACCAGGATATCCCCCGCCCGGACCTCCGCCCCTATGCGGACTATTCCCCTCTCGTCCAGGTTCTTGAGGGCATCGTCCCCCACGTTGGGTATGTCACGGGTTATCTCCTCAGGCCCAAGCTTGGTGTCCCGGGCCTCCACCTCGTACTCCTCTATGTGTATGGAGGTGTAGAAGTCCTCCTTCACCACCCTCTGGCTCAATAGGATGGCGTCCTCGAAGTTGTAACCCTCCCAGGAGACGAAGGCCACCAGGACGTTGCGGCCCAGGGCTAGCTCGCCCCCCTGGCAGGACTGGCCGTCGGCTATCACGTCGCCAGCTTTCACAAGGTCCCCCTTCTTGGCCAGGGGCTTCTGGTGTATGACCGTCCCCTGGTTGGAACGACGGAACTTGATGAGCCTGTAGCAGTCCAGGGTGCCGTCCTCGGCCCGTATCTCTATGCGGTCCGCGTCCACGAACTCCACCCGCCCCGCCCGCTTGGCCAGCACGCACGATCCGGAGTCCCTGGCTATCTTGGCCTCTATGCCGGTTCCCACGTAAGGGGAGTCCGCCATCACCAAGGGCACCGCCTGACGCTGCATGTTAGACCCCATTAGAGCCCGGTTGGCGTCGTCGTGCTCAAGGAACGGTATCAACCCGGTGGACACCGAGACTATCTGCTTTGGCGACACGTCAAGGAAGTCCACCTGGGACTTAGGCACAACCTTTATGTCCCCCCTATGGCGCACGTGGACCTCATCCACCAGGATGTTGCCCTCATCGTCCACCGGGGTGTTGGCCATGCCCACGTAGAACTCGTCCTCGTCGTCCGCCGACAGGTACACCACCTCGTCGGTGACCCTGCCATCCACCACCCGCCTCCTTGGGGTCACCAGGAAGCCGTACTCGTTGAGCTTCGCGTAAGTGGCAAGGGACGTCACCAACCCTATGTTGGCCCCTTCGGGGGTCTCTATGGGACATATCCTGCCGTAGTGGGTGTAGTGCACGTCCCGGGCCTCGAAGCCCGCCCTCTCCCGGGAGAGACCCCCAGGCCCCAGGGCCGAAAGCCGGCGCCGATGGGTAAGCTCCGCCAAGGGATTGGTCTGATCCATGAACTGGGAGAGCTGGCCGGAGCCAAAGAACTCCCTAAGGGCGGCGCTTATGGGACGCACGTTTATGAGGTCCTTTGCGGTGGCGGAGCTCAAGTCCGGGATGGTGGTCATCCTCTCCTTGGCTATGCGCTCCATCCGAAGGAGCCCTATCCTCACCTGGTTCTGCAACAGCTCCCCCACCGCCCTGACCCGGCGGTTCCCCAGGTGGTCTATGTCATCCTCCCTCTCCAGGCCGTCCCGAAGCTTCAAAAGGCCGTTCACGATGGCCACCACGTCCTCAACCGTGAGCAGCCGCTGGTTCTCGTCAATATCCAGCCCCAGGCGGCGGTTGAGCTTGTAACGACCCACCCTGCCCAGGTTGTAACGCCGGCTGTCGAAGAAGAGGCTGTGCATGTGCTCCTTGGCGTTCTCCATCCTGGGTGGCTCGTTGGGCTTAAGGCGCCGAAAGAGCTCCAGCATGGCCTCGTCGGAGGAATTGGTGTTGTCCTTTTCCATGGTGGCGGCTATGGAGTGATCCACCCGCCACACCTTTATCTTAGTCCTACCCTGCTTCCAGAACTCGTCAAGATGCTCCTTCGTTATCCGATCGTTCCTGGGGAATAGCACCCTGCCGTCAGCGGCTATTATGGGCTCCCCAAGGAGCATGCCCTTGACATCCTCCTCCACCAGGTCCACCTCATCCAGGGAGGCGCCGAAGAGCTCCAAAAGCTGATCGTCGGAGGGAACCCCAAGGGCCTTCAGGAACATGGTGACCGGTATCTTCTTCCGGTTGTCTATCTTCACCGACAGGAACTCGCTTGGGGTGAGGTCAAACTCCAGCCACGCCCCCCGGTCAGGGATGACCTTGGCGGTGTAAACCTCCTGCCCAGGAGCGGAGAGATCCGCTGAGAAGTAAACCCCCGCAGACCGAGCCAACTGGCTTACAACCACCCTCTCGGTGCCGTTTATTATGAAGGTCCCCCGGTCGGTCATCACCGGGAAATCCCCCAGGTAAACGTCCTCCTCCTTGATCTCGCCGTTATTCCTGTTCACAAGCCTTATGGTGGCCCTAACCGGCATGGACCAGGTGAGGTCCCTGCTCCTGGCCTCATCCAAACTTATGGCCGGATCGTCCACGTAGTAACGGACGAACTCAAGGGCAAAACTGCCATCGTAACTCTCGATCGGGAATATCTCGTTGAAGAGCTCCTGCAGACCTTGGGGCTTCCTGAAGTCCGGGTTCTCATCCGCCTGGAAGAACCAATCGTAGGATTGACGCTGGACCTCCACCAGGTCCGGCAACTCTACAAGGTCCTTCTGCCTGCCAAAATACTTCCGCGTCGCCATCGCCTTGAGGGAAGGAACTTCTACAGCCATGGGAGTCACGACCTCCCTACGCAAATTTTGGTGTTTCAAAAAGTCGTACGGCGCGATATCATAGCAAAAAAGGCGTCCCCAGTCAACAGACTACGGACGCCTTCTAAACACTATGGTGTCGAGGGGGGGAGTCGAACCCCCACGGGCGCTAACCCACTGGATCCTGAATCCAGCGCGTCTACCAATTCCGCCACCCCGACTCAAACGATTTTGTTAAATAACCGCACAACGCTGAGGATTTTAGCATCCTTCGCCGCTCTTTGCAAGTGGCACCTGGCTTCTGTGCTTCAAGCCCCACCCCGCAACGCACCCAGGCCCTTCAGCCGCGACGTAAAGCCCCTTAAGGGCCACAGCGGCTTGAAATATGCCAACATACCAAGGGCAATACCTCAGCCCACCATCCGGCCCCCGGAGGCCCTCATGAGACGGTCGAACAGGGCATCCCCCATCGGATCTGCCTTGGGGGGCACCTGGGCCAATATGGCGGACAACCCCATGCGCTCCATCTCCCGGAAGGAGCGGAACAGAACCCGGGCATACTCCCTCACGTCACCAACCCTCACGGAGCACGAAACAGCGAAGGGGGGCTCGTCCAAACCTACATACCCCACCTCCCCCTCTTCGAGGGCCGTCCTGTCCAGCGCCCCGCCGGCCCAAAGAAAGACCGGGACCGAAGGCGCATAGTGCCTGTGCCTGGTGCCTGTCTCTTATACACATCT
>JAOACP010000022.1 GCA_026417795.1 Thermanaerothrix sp. | reverse complement strand
AGATGTGTATAAGAGACAGGGTCCTCCACGCCGCCCAGGCCATGGACATGAGGGGGGCCTCTTACGGCGAGGGTACCTCCCGGGCCCTGAGGGCCCTAAGGGAGGACGTGCCTTTCATGGAGGAGGACCGGGACCTGTCGGTGGACATGGCTAAGGCGCTAATGGCCGTAAGAACCCGCAAGATCCTCCACGCCGCCCGGGGCGGCTGCGCTTAAGGAGGTGGTCTTGGGGGAGTTAAGCGGATACCACCTCCGGCGATTCGGCTTTCATGTCAATGAAAGGGCGGCATCTGGCCGCGGTGTTTTCGAAGCCATGATGAAGGAGAGAAGGGAGGACGGGGTATGATATCCAAAGAGGGGATGAGCATAAGGGGAGCGGTGTTCTATCCCATGGCGGCCATATTCCTTGGGGCCATAGCCCTTGGGGTTCTGGCGCCGGAGGCCTTTTACAAGGCGGAGTCCGCCATAGTGGAGTTCGCCTTCACCAAATTCGGGTGGTTGTTTCAGCTTTCCAGCGTCATGTTCCTGGCGATTTGCGCGTACCTTGGCATGTCCAGGTACGGGGACATAAGGTTCGGCGGAAAGGACGCCAAGCCCACGCTGACCGACTGGCAGTGGTTCTCCATATCCCTCTGCGGCGGCATCGCCACGGGTATACTCTTCTGGGGCATAGCGGAGCCCATAACCCACTTCATGAGCCCTCCGGACTTCCTCGGCCTCAAGGCCGGCACCGAGGGGGCCGCCATGTTCTCCATGACCACCACGTTCATCCACTGGACCTTCATCCCCTACGCCATGTACGCCATAGCGGGGCTGGGGATAGCCTACTGCGCCTACAACATGAAGCTTCCCTACGCGGTGAGCTCCACCCTGTACCCCATATTCGGCCGGAGGGCCACGGGGCTAGTCGGGGCGCTGGTGGACAACGTATGCCTTCTTGCCATAGCGGGAGGTGTGGCGGCGGTGCTCGGCGTGGGAGCCATGCAAGCGGGCAGCGGCCTTAACAGCCTCACCGGCATAAAAACCGGCAAGGCGGTCTGGGCGGCGGTGTTGGTGGTCACCGTGTCCATATACATCGTCTCCTCCTACTCGGGGATAATGAAGGGCATCCGGATACTGTCGGACTACAACGCCAAGATATTCCTCTTCATGATGCTCTTCTTCTTCGCCGTGGGTCCCACCAGCTTCATCCTGAACCTGGGGGTGCAGGGTTTCGGGCACTTTGTGAACAACTTCTTCGAGCGGACCCTTTACCTTTCCCCCATAGATGGGAGCCCCTGGCCCCGGTGGTGGCCGGTGTACTACTGGGCCATATGGCTGGCTTACGCCCCCTTGATCGGCATGTTCCTGGCCAGGCTCTCCTACGGCAGGACCATACGGCAGTTCCTGCTGTTCAACCTGGTGCTTCCGTCGGTGTTCGGACTTGTGTGGTTCTCCATCTTCGGGGGCAGCGCCATATACTCCCAGATCCACGGGGGCAGGATATGGGAGTCCATCAGGAGCTCCGGCCTTGAGGTGTCGGTGTTCGCCTTCCTTAAGAACGCGCCGTTGGGCACCGTATGGTCCTGGGTGTTCATAGGGGTGCTCATACTCTCCATCGTAACCCTGTGCGACTCCATGACCACCACGGTGGCCTCCCTCTCCATGACCGGCTCCCACCTGGAGGGCAAGGAACCGCCGGCGGGGATGAAGATATTCTGGGGGGTCGTCATGGCCTCCATGGCCATAATCAACCTCTTGAGCAGCTCCGGCAAGATATCGGGCATAGACGCCACCAAGCAGATCGCCACCGTGGCGGGTTTCCCCATCCTCTTCTTCATGTGCCTCATGGCCTTCGGCGCCCTAAGGGCCATAGTGAAGGGCATGGGGGAGGTGGAGGATGCCTGTGGTGAGCCCTGCGGCGAGGCGGCGGAGGATACCGTTTAAGGGCCGTCAGCCTTACGGGGGCTTATGGCGTTAAGATTTAAAAATTTAAAGAGAAGGCGGGGGGGTGGGCGTTCCCCTCCCGTCTTCTCATGTCCCCCATCGGGCTGTGCTCACGTAATCTTTGGCGGGTATTGGGCCTCGAACTCCAGGAGTATCTCCACAAGGGGCCCGTCAAGGAAGCCGATGGCGGAGTCCCGCAACGTCTTTGGTACGCCGTAGAAGGCCTCCGCCACGGAGCCCGCCACGGCGGCCAGGGTGTCGGTGTCGCCCCCCAGGGATATGGCGTTCCGCACCGCGTCCTCGAAGCCATGGGACTCAAGGAAGGCCTTAAGCGCCTGGGGGACCGTGTCATCGCAGGAGGAGCTGAAGGAGTAGGAGTCCCTTATCTGGTCCAGTGTGAAGTCCATGGGGTAGTAGTCCTTTACGTGCCACAGGAGGTCTTCCATGGACGCCCCTTGGCGGGCCAGGAAGACCGTGGACGCCACCGCCTCCGCGGCCTTAAGGGCCTGTGGGTGGTTGTGGGTGACCCTTGTGGCCTCGAAGGCCAGGGTTTTCGCCTCCTCCAGGCTTTTGGCGGCGAGGCCGCAGGGGCTTACCCGCATGGCGGCGCCGTTGCCGGAGCTTCCGTAAGGGGCGGGGTCGGGGGAATTAAGCCAGCGGGCGAACATGGAGCCGTAACCTCGGTTGGGGTAGAGGCGGCCCAGGTGCCGCATGCATTTTACGGTGTTATCCGCCACGAGGGAGTGGTTTCCGGCGCTTAGGAGGATGGCCTTTGCCACGGCCATGGTCATGACGGTGTCGTCGGTGAAGCGGCACCGGGGGTCGAAGAGGGCGAAGTCCTTGCCCTTGTGTGGCGTTCGTTCGAAGCGGGAACCGGCTATGTCTCCTATGACTGCTCCGAGCAAGGGATGCACCTCCAGGATTTAGGATCCTCCCCGGCAGGGGTTTGGCCATATTGGCCATAGGAGAGGATACCCCTGAGGGGGCGGCAGTTTCAATGGGTTTTCATCCACTCATCCACGCCCGCGCGCGGCAGGCGACTGCGCATGTCCCAAAGCCTCTGATATCAAGGCTTCGCAAAACCCGTCCCGCGAACCCGCACAAGGCAGACCCTAAAACCCACAAAGAACCATTACACCTGAAAACCAAACCCGCAAAGCCAACGCTTCATACAACGCGCGAAACTTCCCGCGTTCTACCCCACGCTCCATGTCCGCGCAATTAATAGCTAAACCACAAAGCCACCCGCCTAATCGAAACCATCCCAGGCCACAGCCCCTTCTTAAAAGCCCCCTACCATAAAGGGGCTGCGAACAGGCCCTCTGGATCGAGTCCGCCAACCGCATTAATAAAAATAAACTCTCTCCCTTTACTCCCCGTACTCCTCCCCGGAGAGCTCCAGGTCATCCCCGGAGGGGAGGGCCTCCACACCCTTAAGGCGCCTCTCTATGGTCCTGGTCTTTCCGGTCACCTTCTCAAGGTGGTTCCCCGCCTCCTGTATCTTCGCCCGGGCCTTGTCAAGCAGAGCCCCGAACTTGCCAAACTCGGTCTTAACCTGCCCAAGAAGGTTCCACACCTCCGACGAACGCTGCTGCACCGCCAAGGTCCTGAAGCCCATCTGAAGGCTGTTCAACAAAGCCCCCAGCACCGTGGGACCCACCGGCACCACCCGATGCTGGGACATGAGCCGGTCCAGCAAGCCGTCCGCCCTTAAGGCCTCGGCGTAAAGCCCCTCCACCGGCAGGTACATGATGGCAAAATCGGTGGTGAGGGGAGGACACACGTACCTCTCCCTTATCTTCTTGGCCTCCTCCTCAAACCGCTTCACAAGGGCCTTGCGGCTCTCCTCCGCCCTATCCCGGTCCCCCGCCTCTAAGGCGCTCTCAAGGCGCTGGTAGTCCTCCTGCGGGAACTTGGCGTCTATGGGAAGCCACACCGCCTCACCGTCGCCGGGAAGCTTCACCGCAAACTCCACCCGGCTGTTTAGCCCATGGCCTAAGGCCACGTTCCTTCCGTACTGCTCCGGGGTGAGCACCTGCTCCAAAAGGTTCCCCAGCTGCACCTCGCCCCAGGTGCCCCGGACCTTCACGTTGGACAGCACCCGCTTGAGGTCCCCCACGTCCCCCGCCAGGTTCCTCATCTCCCCAAGCCCCTGGTGGACCTTCTCAAGCCGCTCGGACACGCTGCTGAAGGCCTCCCCAAGACGCCTCTCCAGGGCGGAGTGCAGCTTCTCCTCCACCACCTCCCGCATCCTGTCCAGCTTCTCCTCGTTGCTGCGCCTTATGCTCTCAACCCCGCTGGTCATGGAGAGCCTAACCTCCTCAAGGGACCTCCGGACCGTGTCGTTTATGCCCAAAAGCCTCGAGTTCACCGAATCGGACAGCTCCCCTATGCGGCTAGAAAAAGCCCCCATCCCGTCGCTCAAGGACCTCAAGACCGCCTCGTTGCCGCCGGAAAGCTTGGCGCTCACCGCCTCGGACAGCTCGTTGAGCCGCCTTGAGAAATCGCCCATACCATCGTTGAGGGTCTTGAGCACCGACTGGCTCCCGGCGGACAGGCTGGAGTTAACCCCCTGGGACAGCTCCTCAAGCCTCTTGAAGACCTGGGCCATCTGGACCGAATTGGCCTCCGCCATCCGGGCAAGGCCGTCGCTTAAAACCTCCAGCTGCCGCCGACCCGAGGACTCCACCGCATCCCGCAGCTCCACCCGCTGCTCCGACTGCCCCCTGGACAGCTCCTCCCGAAGGGCCCGGAGCTCCTGCCTCATGAGATCCCCCTCGCGCCTTAAGGCCTCGTCGAGGCGACCCAGCTGCCGCTCAAGCTCCTGGACGCTTAAAACACCGCTCATCACCGAAAGGACCCTCAACAGAAGCCCCAGGGCCGCCACCACGCCCACCAAAACCAACGGCAACAGAAAACCGTCCAACTCCGAATACCCCCTCAATTTAAGAAAAATTTTGCATCCCATGGGCCTTTAACTGATATGATATTCCAAAGCTCACAGGGGACTCAAGCTTCATATGATCAGAAAGCGAAAAAAGGGGGGTCTTCCATGCACAACCTTTACTCCATGTTCAGAAAGCAGGTGCAGGCGGCGGAACCGTACCTTGGGGCCAACTCGGAGCTCTTGCCGCTGTTCCTGGAGCCCCGGGAGGTGACTGAGTACACCCTGCCCCTTAGGATGTCCGACGGGTCGGTGGTGCCCATAAAGGCCTGGCGCAGCCGGCACAACAACGCCCTGGGCCCCTACAAGGGAGGGGTCCGGTTCTACCGGGAGGCCTCCCGGGAGGAGATAATGGCCCTCTCGGGGTGGATGACCGTCAAGTGCTCCGCCGCGGGACTGCCCTTCGGGGGCTCCAAGGGGGGCGTCAAGATCGACCCCCATCAGCTGGACCAGGAGGAGCTGGAGCGGCTGGCAAGGCTCTACGCCGCCGCCACCGCCAAGGACAGCGGCGAGGAGGTTGAGATACCCGCGCCGGACGTGAACACCAACCCCCAGATAATGGCCTGGTTCCTGGACACCTACGAGAAGCTCAAGGGGATCAACTCCCCGGCATCCTTCACCGGGAAGCCCCTGGAGGTGGGGGGATCCAGGGGGCGTGGAGAGGCGGGGGCCATGGGAGGGGCCTTCGTCCTGGAGGAGTTCCTCAAGGGAAACCGCATGGACCCCCAGGGGCTGAAGGTGGCCATCCAGGGCTACGGGAGCCTTGGCATAACAGCCCACAAGGCCCTTAGCGCCATGGGGCTCAAGGTGGTGGCCATATCGGACAGCCACGGGGGGGTCTACCGGGAGGCGGGGCTGGACCCGGAGGACCTCACGGCCCACAAGATGATGACCGGGGTCCTCAAGGACTACAAGGACGCGGACAACATAGCGGGGGACGAGATCTTCGGGGTGGACTGCCACATCCTGGTCCCCGCGGCGCTGGAGTGCGCCGTAACCGCCCACAACGCCGGCTCCATCAAGGCCAAGGTGGTGTTGGAGCTGGCCAACGCCCCCACCACCCCGGAGGCGGACCAGATTCTGCAGGCCAATGGGACCGTGGTCATCCCGGACGTGCTGGCCAACTCCGGCGGCGTCACCGTGAGCTACTTCGAGTGGGTCCAGTGCCGCTCAGGAGAGGTATGGCGGCAGCAGAAGGTGGTCCGAAAGCTCAAGGAGAAGCTGAAGGAGGCCATGGGGGAGACCATGGCCCTGTCCGAGAACTACAAGATACCCCTTAGGACCGCCGCCTTCATACGCGGGGTGGGACGGGTGCTAAGGGCCATGAAGCTGAAGGGCATATGGCCGTAAGGGAAGGGGCTACATGCGCCGGAGGTTCCTTGTAACCGCCCTTGGGGCGCTGCTGGCGCTGCTTTTGCTCCTCATCCTGCTGAACCTACGCTCCAGCAGGATGGCCCTTTGGTGGCTCGCCAACAGATGGTCCCACGGGGGGCTTCTGGAGGAACTGCTGGGGCTAGGACAGGACGCCGCCAAACAGCTGATCGAGGCCGTGATGAGCCCCGTCATGGTGGCCGCCTACGGAACCTTTGTGGGCATCGTCATACTGTTGGAGAACCGAAACCCCGACAGGACCGTGGCGTGGCTCATGGCCCTGGCCTTCGTGCCCCTTTTGGGGCTTGCGCTTTACTTCCTGCTGGGACCCCGTTTCGCCTCCGCCAGGACATTAAGGCGGCGGCACCACAAACTGTCCCGAAGACGGGTTAGATGCCCAAGGCCCCTCATGCCCGCCGATCAAAGGGGCCTTGGCAGCGCCCTGGACGGGACCTCCAGGCTGCTTTTCCTGGCGGGGGACTCGGCGCCGCTAACGTATGAGGACCTGCTGGTAACGTCGGACTCCGCCTCCGCCTTCGGGGCGCTCTTCTCCGCCATAGAGGGGGCCCGGGAGTTCGTGCACTGCGAGTTCTTCTCCATAGCGGACGACGCCACGGGGCACGCCTTCGGCGAGCTCCTCAAGGCCAAGGCCCGGCAGGGGGTTAAGGTGCGGCTCATCTACGACGGGGTGGGCAGCTGGGGGCTGAGACACCATTTCGTGGAGGACCTTCGAAGTGCGGGGGTCCAGGCGGTTCCGTTCCTCCCCATATCCTTCCCCATGTTCCGCCGGGAGTTCAACTACAGGAACCACCGGAAGATCGCGGTCATGGACGGACGGGTGGGGTTCATCGGGGGTTTCAACATAGGGGACAAGTACATGGGGCTTTCAAAGCGCCTGAGCCCCTGGCGGGACACCATGGCCCGGTTCACCGGCGACGCCACCAAGGGTCTTGACAACCTGTTCCGCCGGGACTGGCTCTTCGCCGCCTCGGAGGAGCTCCCCCTCCACCACCTTAAGCCGCGCCTTACGCCGCCCTTCGTGCAGCTGGCCTCCGGCGGCCCCGACTCGCCCCACGAGGACCTGATGAAGCACGCTTACCTTTCGGTGATAAACAGCTCCCGGGAGCGGCTGTGGCTCACCACCCCCTACCTGGTGCCGGGGCCGGAGATCCTTTGGGCCATCACCAACGCCTCCCTCAGGGGCGTGGACGTTCGAGTGGTGATGCCCTCCAGGCCGGACCACCTAAGCGTCTTCTGGGCCTCCCGCTACCACATAAGGGAGCTGCTGGAGGCGGGGGTGCGGGTGTTCCTGTACCAAAGGGGGTTCATCCACGCCAAGACCCTAATCGCGGACCGAAGCGCCGCGTCGGTGGGCACCGTCAACATGGACGTTCGAAGCTTGGAGATAAACTACGAGGCCCAGGCCTTCGTGTTCGACCAAAGGGCGGTGGAGCGGCTGGAAGCGGACTTCGTAAAGGACTTCGCGGACAGCCTGGAGGTAAACCGCCAGGACTGGGATGGGCGGCCCTTCGCCCACAGGCTGCTTGAGTCCTCATTCCGCCTCCTTTCCCCGGAGCTCTAGGCCGAAGACAAGGTCGAACACCGTCACCTCCGGTGGAGCCAATAGCCTCACCGGGGCCCCCCAGGTGCCGGTGCCGGGGCTCACGTACATGAGGCCCCCCTTGAAGCCGCCCTTGAGCCTCACAAGCCCAAGGGAGTGCCTGTAGGCGGACCTGGCCAGCAGCGAGAAGGGGAATATCTGGCCTCCGTGCACGTGTCCGCAGAGCATGAGGTGAAACTTGCCGGCGGAGGAGCGCCTAAGGGAGGGCCGGTGCTTCAGCCCAAGGACGAAGACCCCCTGTGGGCACTGCAGCTCCTCCCAGAAGCGGTCCTCCCGCTCCCGGTCCTCCCGCCTTAGCGAGACGCCGCAGGAATCATCTACACCGGCTATCAACAAGGGCCCAGCTGCAACCGCCTGATCCCTCAACACGTGGAACCCGCAAAGCCGGTGGAACTCCTCCGCCATTAAGTCCCCCGCGTAGTGCTCGTGGTTGCCCAGCACCGCAAAGGCCCCAAGGGGGGGAGCTATGGACCTCATCTGCTCCGCCACGTCCGAAAGCCCCTCCGCCGGGCCGTCCAACAGGTCCCCGGTGGACACCAAAAGGTCCGGCCGCAGGTCCTTTATGGCGGCCGCAAGGCGCCTCACGAAGGGCCGGTCGTTCACCATGCCAAGGTGCAAATCCGATATCTGCACCACCCGAAGGGAGAAGCCCCTTGGGATATGCGGGGAAGCTATGAGGAACCGGCGAACCCGAACCGACGAGGCCTCCTTAAGGCCTACGGCCACTGCCCCTATGGCCCCCAAAAGGGAGAGCCAAAGGTCCAACGGAGGCTTTAAAAAGCCAAAGGGCCAGGCATGGGGGATGCCCAACATCACCAGGGGAAGCCACAGGGCCCTTAGCAGAAGCGCCGCCCACACCAGCACCGCCCATAGGAAACACAGGGGCACCATGAGGTACGACCCCTCCTCCAGCAGCTTCATAAGCCCCGAAAGCCTCCGGGGGGCCTTTACGAGGTGCCCCATGAACGGGAAGGCCGCCAGGGGGACCAGCACCATGAGGGCCGTTACCGCCCCCTCAAAGGGGTAGACCCAGCTCCTGTAGGCCCACAGGGTAACCCCAAGCAGCAGGAAGGCCCCGAGGGCGGAGGCGGAGTGCCCCAGCCTGTCCCGGCGGAGGGGATCAATGGGCTTCATCTTCCCGCACCTTGAAAGCCCCTAAGGGGAGGAACCTGGCGCACAGGGCGGTCACCGCCACCGCCACCAGGACCCGGGAGAAGAGCAAGAGCCACCCGTTGGCCCCCACCGCCACGAAGACCAGCGTGTCCTCCACCACCGCGTGGCACCCCACCAGGAACAGCACCACCAGGAAACGGTCCTTAAGGGACAACCCCTCCTCCTCGGAGACCTGGATTATCACCCCAGCCCCGTAGGCGAGCCCGAAGGCCAAACCCACCATAAGGGGCAGAGATGCCCGTTTTGATATGCCAAGGGCCCTTGAGACCGGCGTGAAGATCCCAAGCATCCGCTCCATCAGCTTGTAGTCCCTGGCAAGCTGCATGAGGATCATGAGGGGCACCACGATCACCGCCAGGTTCTTAACGGACTTCAACGCCCCCAAGGCTATCTTCAAAAGCAGCTCCACGTTCAACCCCCCCAAGCGACGCCCATCACAACCCCCGCCGCCGACGCCATGGCCACCCTTATGGCCGCCATGAGCCAGAAGGAGAGCCCCAGCTTGCGGCACAAGGCCCCCTCCACGAAGAGGTTGTGAGAAAAGGACAGCATCAGGGCCAACGTGGTTATCTGATGCCCCGTAAGGGGCAACGCCTTCATGGCCCCGATGGCGGCGTACAGGTTCAACCCGTTGCCTATCACCAACACCATGGCAGCCTCCCCGGGAAGCCCGAAGAACCTCATGAGGGGCTCGCAGGCCCTGGCTATCCACCCAAGCACCGGCGTGGCCCCCAGCAGCGACACCGCCACGTACACCGGAACCGATATCTTGACCAGCGTCCACGTGGTCCTTACGCCAAGGCGGACCCCCCTTGCAAGGGAAACCTTAAAAAACTCCAAACCGTCGCTCAAACCCAACCCCCCCCGACAGGCAATAGATTAACACATTTTCCCATCCTCCCGGGGCCCCATCGAAGACCCCCTTTGACCTTTTGAACGGTTAGAATTATCCTGAAGCTTACCAAACATAGGAGGATGTCGAATAAAACATGACTCTGTTAGGGCTGTTCCTTGGATTAGTTACCGCTTGTCTTTGGGCCTTATCCCCCATACTCTTGAAGGTGGGCATGAGGGGCGTGAGGCGGGACGACATAAACCCCATGAGGTCCTTCGGGTTCTTCGGGGGAATGAGCATGATAGCCCTTATGTCGGGCTCCGGGTGCTTCGCGCCCTCAACCCTTTGGGCGGTGCCGTTGGTGCTGATAAACGTGTACCTTGGCAACGTGCTTGGGGACTACCTGTACTTCGGGGCCATAAAGGAGCTTGGCGTCAGCAGGGCGGTGGCGGTGGGCAGCTCCTATCCGTTGATGGTAACCCTGGTGTCCATGCTATGGCTTGGCGAGAGGCCCTCCTTGTGGCACCTGGGGGCCACGCTGGCCATAGTGGCGGGGCTGGCGCTGCTACGGATGGAGAGGTCCCAGGAAGAGGCGGAGGTCTACCCCCTCAAGGGGTATCTGAAGGCCCTATCGGCGGCCCTCTGCTGGGGGGTAAGCATACCCATCACCAAGTGGCTGGTGACCGCAGGCGGCTTCTCTCCGGTGGGGGCCAACTGGTGGAGGTCCCTGAGCCTTTTCGTCATCGCCTGGGCCATGTGGTTCATGGGCCCCGGCAAGCAGCGCGGCCGGAGGGCGGCGCTTTTGAAGATACCTTTGAAAACCTGGCTCATCCTCAACGCCTCCGGCGCGGTGGGGCTGGCGCTTGGGGGGTACACCTTCGCGGTGGCACTCAGGACCTCTCCGGCGTCGCTCATAACCCCCATAACCGCCTCAAGCCCCCTCATAACCGCCCTGGCGGCGGTGTGGTTCATGAAGGAGCGCCTGGCAAGGCACCAGTGGATAGGCGTGGGGATGGTGGTCTTGGGTTCGGGGGTTATAGGGGTGCTGTGAGCTAGCCCTTCACGTCCAGGCGTCCCTTGGGCAGCGAAGGCTTCCTCGGGGGCTCCAGGGAGTCCTCGGGGGCTGGCTTTTGGGGAAGCAGGTCTATCATGGCCTTCACGGAGGCGTATATCTCCTCCAGCTCCGAGGGCTCAAGGGGTTCGTTGGCTATGCGGGAGCGTCGCTTGCCCTTGATGAGGTAGTAGTCGTCCAGCAGGGCCTCCACGTTGCCCATGAACTTCAAAGAGGCCTTCTGGAACTCCCGGCTGTAATGATCCACCAGCTCCTGGTTGCCGTTGGCCTTGGCCTGGTCGATCCTGTCCGCCAGGGTGGACAGCACCGCCACCAGGCGCTCGGCGTTAAAGGCGCAACGTTTAATCCGCTCCGATGGGGAGCCATGGGCTGTATCGGCGGCAAAGCTCAAGACAACACCTCCGAAGGGCGTTTGGGATCTTCGGTTTATTATACTTCGGAAGGAGGGTTAAATTCCATGGCGGCACTTGTAAGGTCGCTGCGGCACAGGAACTTCAGGCTCTTCTTCACCGGCCAGGCCATATCCCTCACCGGGTTCTGGATGCAGCGGGTGGCCACCGGATGGCTGGTCTACCGGCTCACCAGCTCTCCCATGGCGTTGGGGACCGTGGACTTCGCCGCGTCGATCCCCATGCTGTTCCTCACCCCCTTCACCGGGGCCCTGCTGGACCGCTGGGACCTCAAGTCCGCCCTGTTCGCCTGCCAGGCCCTCTGCGCCCTACAGGCCCTGGCGTTGGGGGCGCTGACCCTCACGGGCCTCATCTCCTACTGGCACGTCATAGTATTGAGCCTAGCCATGGGGCTCATAAACTCCTTCGAGATGCCCACCCGGCACTCGTTGGTGCCGCACCTCTTGGACGACCGCTCGGACCTTGGGAACGCCCTGGCCCTCAACTCATCGCTCTTCAACCTGGCCCGCCTCATAGGGCCCGCGGTGGCGGGCTTCGCCATAGCAAAGCTAGGCGAGGGGGTCTGCTTCATGGCCAACGCCGCCTCGTACCTGGCCACCCTCAAGGCCATAACCATGATGAGGCTTACCCATGCAAGGGCGAAGAACGAAGGCTCCTCTCCCTTAAGGGACATGGTGGAGGGCTGGCGCTACGGGGCGTCGAACCGGGTCATAAGGGCGGTGCTTCTTACCATGACGGTCCTGTCGTTCTTCGCCTTCCCATACCTCGTCATGCTCCCGGCGGTGGCGAAGGACGTGCTACATGGGGACAGCAGAACCCTTGGGTTCCTCACCTCCGCCACCGGCGTGGGCGGCATAACGGGGTCCTTGTTCATGGCCTCCGGCGCCATGGGGATGAGCTTGACAAGCCTGCTCCCAAGGGCCGCCCTGGCCTTCGGCGGATCCCTCATGGCCTTCGGGCTGTCCAGCTCCACCCTTCCGTCCATGCTCTCCGTGGGCGCCGCGGGGTTCACCATGGTGCTCTGCCTCATCGGGGCCAACACTCTGCTGCAGCTCACCGCCGAGGACTCCAAGAGGAGCCGGGTCATGGGGCTCTACATCCTCTCGGTTATGGGGATGGGGCCCTTCGGAAGCCTCATAATCGGAGGCCTTGCCAAGGCCCTGGGGGTGGGAAGCGCCCTATCCGCCGGGGGGGCCATGACGGCCCTCTGCGGCCTTGCGCTGCTTAGATCCTTTAGATCCCGCAGCTCCTAACCCCCCAGGCTGAACCCCATGCGGGAGGCCACTTGCCTTACGTGAAGCCTCATGAGCCGCTCCGCCTCGTCCGCGTTACCGGCGGACAGGGCGGCTATTATGGCCCGGTGGTCCATGGTGGAGGCCCTCCCCTCCCCCACCTCATCGGCGAAGAGGTCCCGGTGGAACACCGCAAAGGCGAAGGTCTTGGCCAGGGGCCGCTCCAGACACTCCCTCAAGGTCCTGCTGCCGGAGGACTCCGCCACCAGCCTGTGGAAGCTCCAGTTGGCGTCTATGTAACCCTCAAGGTCCAAAGCCCGCACCGCCGAGGCCTCCCGGTGGAGCTCCTCCTCAAGGCGCCTTATCACCGAGGGCTTGGCCAACAGGGCCCCCTTACGGGCCGCCATGCCCTCCAGCACCTCCCTTATCTCGAAGGCGTCCCGGATCTCCTCCTCCGAGGGGTCCGCCACCCAGGCGCCGCCGTTCCTCACCACGTTGATAAGGCCGTCCGCGTCAAGCCGCCGGAAGGCCTCCCGGACGGGAGTCCTGCTTATGCCCAAAAGGTCCGCCAGGGCGTTCTCATAAAGCCTCTCCCCGGGCTTGAGCTCCCCCAACATTATCTTTCGCCGCACCGCCCTGTAGGCCTCGTCCGCGGCGGTTGAGCCGATCAACAATTCAGTTCCCCTCCTTCTCCATCCCCCATGTCTATGGCCTCGTTGGAGAGCCGGTCCGCCATCTTGTTCTCCTCCCTGGGTATCCACTTAAAGGAGACCTCCAGCCCATCGCAAAGCTCCCAAACCCTGGAGGCCAGCTCCCTGAGGTGGGGCATGTTTATCTTCCACTTCCGGGTCACCTGGCTTATCACCAGCTGGCTGTCCCCCATTACCAACACCGACCGGATCTCTCTGCGGCGCACCTCCTCCAGAAGGGCGATCAAAGCCTGGTACTCCGCCTCGTTGTTGGTCCTGCGCCCAAGAAACCCACGGTACTCCCAGATGACCCGCCCTTGGTCCTCCAGGAGCGCCCCGGCACCCGCCACCCCGGGGTTGCCCCGGGAGGCGCCGTCAAAGTATCCCTTCACCAAAACCATCTCCGCCTTTCCGCCAAACGGGACAACCGCTGTGGCATCATCTAAAATGTTATATAATCTTTGGGAAACAAGGCCCCTTGCAAGAAGGGAGGGTACGGGGTGATATTCGTCTTCAAAAGCCACAGGGACCTGATCTCCACCCGGGAGAGCATCCTGAGCGTCTTGCGGGAGCTCAACCCCTCCCGCGCCCTGCGCATATACGTGGCCCTCAACGAAGCCATCAACAACGCGTTCCTTCACGGCAAGGCCCCGGTTACCCTCAGGATAGAAAAGGATACCAAAGAATCGGGAAAAGGGGAACGGCTTGTCATGTCCGTTTCCTGCGGCGGCAGGGGTTTTATCCCAACCCTTGGGCTTCCGGAAGACCACATGCCCAACGGCAGGGGGCTTTACCTCATACGGGCCATGGCGGGCAGCGTTCGGTTCGAGGACCGAGGCCGGCGGGTGGTCCTGGAGTGTCCCATGGAACAGCCCCCGTGGGCAACTGCGACTAGCGGCGGGGCGAAAGGCTCCAAAAACCCAAGGCCCGGGCTTTCTGCAAGGAGGGAGCTTACATGAGCTACCAGATCTCTTTGGATGATCAGGCTGTCAAGATAACGGTTCAAGGACATCTGTACGTGGAGGACGCCGCGGAACTCAAAGGGCAGCTGTTCGAACAGATAGAAGCGGGGCATCACAACTTCGTCTTCGACTTCGCCAAGCTGGACTACATAGACAGCGCGGGGCTGGGGCTCCTCATAAGCATCCAGAAGCGGGTGGTCCCCCTGGGCGGAAGGGTGTTGGCGCTGGGGGCCCATGGGCTCGTGCGGGAGATCTTCGAGCTCACCAAGCTGGACAGGATATTCTTCCCAAGGTAAGGCAAGGGGCGGGAAGCCAAGACAGGTCCTTCCCGCCCCTTTGTGCCTTTCGCCAAGTTACACCCCCAGGGAGCCGAACAGCATCCCCGCGGCGGTTGAGAGCAGCACCACCAGGATCACGTAAGTTATGGTCTTCTTGGGCCCAAGTACGCTGTTTATGACCAGCATGCTGGGAAGCGAAAGGGCGGGGCCCGCCAGAAGAAGCGTCAGGGCGGGGCCGCTGCCCATTCCGGCCCCCATGAGGCCCTGCAGGATGGGCACCTCCGTCAGGGTGGCGAAGTACATGAAAGCCCCGGACACGGCGGCGAACAGGTTGGCCCACAGGGAGTTGCCCCCCACCAGCATGACCACGTAGCGGCTTGGGATCAGCGCCTCGTGGCCAGGACGCCCCAGAAGGAACCCCGCAACCAGAACGCCGCCGAAGAGAAGGGGCATCACCTGAAGGGCGTAGCCCCAGGTGGAGTTGAACCACTCCCTGCGCTCCTCGGCGTCGAACCACGTCATGGACGCAAAGGCGGTCATAGCAAAGCCCAGCCCCGCAAGGTACCACTTGACGGAGTATACGCTCCGCCACAGCTGGTTGTCCGTCTTGGGGGAGGCCCAGTTGGCGAACACCAGGAATATGACCATGCCAGCCATGTAGAACACGGTCTTCCATAGGGGCCTCTCCGCACCGTAGTCGGGCAGCTGGGCGAAACCCTCCTGCCGGGCGGCCTCCTCCTTCCGGAAGAGGAAGGCCATGATGAGGCCTATCACCACGCTGAACACTATGGCGCCAACCGCCCTGGCAAGGCCCATCTTAAAACCCAGCACCCGGGCGGTCATGGCTATGGCCAGCACGTTTATGGCTGGGCCGGAGTAGAGGAACGACGAGGCGGGGCCTAGGCCCGCGCCCCGCTTGTATATGCCGGCGAAAAGGGGCAGCACCGTACAGGAGCACACCGCCAGGATGGTGCCCGACACGGAGGCCACCGAGTAGGCCACCCACTTCTTGGCGGAGGCGCCAAGGTACTTCATCACCGACTGCTGGCTTACGAAAACCGATATGGCGCCGGCGATGAAGAAGGCGGGGACAAGGCACAAAAGCACGTGCTCCCTGGCGTAATCGCTCATCATGGCCACCGACTCGTAAAGCCCCGCCATTACCCTGGGATGCCCCTCCGGGAGGAAGTAGAAGGTGAGGAAGAACGCCAATATTCCAAGGAACTTGTTCCTGTCGCTCATGGGATCATCTCCATATTCTTAATTTGAAGCTTTGTGGCGTATATTTCACATATATTGTCCTCAAAAGGGCCCCGAAGGGCCCTTAAGCCTCCGCCTTCTAGAGCTTGGACAGGAGCTCCTTGACCCTTTCGTAGGTGGGCAGCTGTCCTGCTATGAGCACCTTGCGGTCCACCGCCAGGGCCGGGGTGGACATGACGCCGAAGTCCATTATCTCGTTTATGTCGCTCACCTTGCGGATCTCACAGTCAAGGCCTAGCTCCGCCGCGGCCTTCTCCGCCATCTCATGAAGCTTCTTGCACTTAGGGCACCCGGTTCCCAGTATCTGAATCTCCATACTTTAAAACCCTCCTATTCAATGATGATCTTCAAGCCTTGAACTTATTTTAATTTTTCAAGGGCCCCACGGGGCTTTTAAGGGGCCCCACGGGGCTTTCAAAGGCCCCACGGGCCCTGGCCGAAACAGGCCGTCCAAAAGGCCTAACCGCAGGAACAGCCGCGGCACCGGTCAACGGCCTCCCCCTCCGCCGTGGAAGACAGACGCCCCACACAGGCCAAAAGGGACAGGAGGCACGTCATCCTAAGGCCATAATAGACGTTGAGGCCCTCCTTCCGGCAGTACAGTATCCCCGCCTCCCTCATGAGGGACAGGTGCTTGCTTATGGTGGTCCTGTCGAAGGGGAAGAGGTCCGAGATCTTGCAGGCGCACATCTCCTTCTCCCCCAGGGCCTCGATTATCCTAAGCCGCACCGGATGGGCCATGGCCTTGAGCACCGCGACCCTCGGGTCATCCTCCGCGAACTCCTGGCACAAAGGCTAAAGCCCTCCCATCTTGCGGATCAGCTTGAGGAGCACGTCCCCCTTCACGCCGCCGAAGGCGCAGACCCGGCCGTTCAGCATCACCAGGGGGAGCAGCTCCGGGGAGGCCTCCGCCGCCTGCCGGGCCTTTAGGTCGCAATCCGGCTCTGATGGGTCCTCCACCCGCACCTCCGCGTGGGGGAAACCCTCGGAAGCTAGAAGCGCCCTTATCTCCTCCGCCGCATCCTCCAACGTCTTAGCCGGATCGCACGACTCACCCCCGCAACAGCAGCTGGGATTGGCCTTCGACCCCTTGGGGCCTATTATCTGAACCCTTACCTCCACAGCGCACACCTCCCACCCAGGCTGAAAGCCCGCTCAGCGGGCCACCTAAACACCCAACGAAAACCGCCTTCAAGGAAGACCCCGACGCCACCCTAAAACAACCGGCCCCCAAAAACCATAAGCACACCCCACCGCTTACCCTGGAGAACTTAAAACCCCAAGAGGGGCATTCATGGGGCTTCATCGAGCCTATGTGGCGATATTACCACATAAGGCCGGCAAATCAACCCCCTCCCGGGGGGGTAAAACCTAAAAGGCCAGGTACAGGAACCGAACCGCCAGCCCCAGCATGACAAGGCCCGCCGCGAAGCGGAAGGCCCTCTCCCCCTTTTCAAGCCAGCGGCTTTCCATGAGCCTCTTTATCAACGCCCCGGAGGCGCCGGCCAGGATGAAGGGGGCCGAATGGCCCGCCGAGTAAGCCAGCATCAAAAGGGCGCCCCCCTCGGGGCTGCCGGAGCTAACCGCCGCGCCCAACACGGCTATGAGGAACGGCGACGAACAGGGGGAGGACACCACCGCCAGGGCGGAACCGGTGAGCACCGCCCCCAAGGGCCCCGGGGAGAACACCGTGGACCCCATCTTGGGCATGGGCACTTCCACAAGGCCCAAAAGGGCAAGGCCCGAGAGCAGGCACAGGCCTCCCACAAGGCCGTAGAAGAGCCCACCGCCCTGACCCAACAGCCCTCCCAGTGCGGAAGCCCCAGCCCCCAGGGGCACGTAAACCAACCCCATGCCCAAGGTGAGGCATCCCCCAAGCAGAAGCCCCCGGCGGAAGGACACGTCCCTTCACACCGCCACCACCGCCACGGTGAGCGGAGCGGTCACAAGGAAGCAGGGGGAGAAGGCCCCCGCAAGGCCGAAGAGACCCGCGTACATAAGCCTTTGGGCAAGGCCGGACTGCAAGACAATCAGGGGGTCCAAGGTCAATCCACCGACACCCCCGCCTGCCGGAACAACCCCACTATCTCCTCCGCGCTCAAGGGCCCCTCGTGGAAGGTGAAAAGATGCCTCCCATCCTGGGACCTATGCTCCACAAGGCCCAAGGGGTTCCCCTTGGGCGCCCTCATGGGCACCCCCTTTGGGAGGAAGAAGAACTGGGTGGGGATCACCCGCAGGGGGAACCCCTCCGCCAGGGACTGATCCTCCCAGACGTCGGCGAAAATCACCCGAACCTTGCCCCTAAGGAGCCTCTCCGCCTTTATAAGCTCCGGCGCCATCTCCCGGCAGGGGCCGCAGTACTCGGAGCCGAAGTCTATCATCACCGGCATGGAGGACGACAGGGCCTTGGAGATCTCCCCTCTGTCCCTCACCTGAAAGGTGAAGCCCCCCACCTGGGCCTCCCGCCTCCTGTCCCACTCCCGCATGGCCCATGCGGCGCCGACGACCAACAGCGCCACCAGCAGGGCCCACAACCGTTTATCCCTCCAGTTCAATCCCATAACCTCCTAAAACCAGCTAGCCGAACCTCACTCCCTAAGCCTGAACCTAAGGCGTCCTACCCCCTCCACGAAGAACAGGTAGTCCCCCTCCGGCGAAGGGTTGCTTCGCTCCATCCACCGCAACACGTCCTCGTGCACCCAACAGGTCAGCTCCTCCCGGCCCTCAACCGGGAAGGGGCTGAAGCGCTCAAGGTCCTCCTCCGGAGGACCCCAAAGGCCCATGGGGCCCTTGTAGGCCATTCATCACCCGGCGATTATGGTGCTCATTATCATCCGGAAGTCCCTTCCGTGCCTTGATACCATCTCAAGCCAGTACTCCGAGGTGATCCGCGCCTTCATGCCCTCACCCCCCCTTCAAAGGCCGCCTTTGCCCTCTCCTATTTTTAGCGGAGCTTCCAGCCCCTCAAGCAGGCCCTCACCCGCAGCCGGAGGAATCAGAGCCCTCCTCGAAGCGGGACAGAATGTCCAGGATTTCCTTGGAACAGCACCGGCCCTCGGGGTGGAGCTCCTTGCACCGCATAACCGTACAGGCCCGGTCATGGCCTTCACGGCCTCCAAGGTCCTAGCCCCCTTAGCTACGGCCTCTAAGACGTCCTCTTCCGTCACCCTTGAACACCAGCATACCATCCTATCCTCCAAATGCCCCTACCTCCCGAAGCACAACATGGTCACGTCATCCCTGGTGGGGGAACCGTTCAGGAAGGCCTTGAACTCCTGGGCTATCCTGTCCAGGATCCCTTGGGGACCCAGGTGGGAGGCCCCTTCGAAGGCCTCCTTTACCCTGCGGGGGCCGAACCTCACCGCCCCCGCCTCCTGGTCTGCCATGCCGTCGGTGCACATGAGAAGCCTGGCCCCCCTGGGGAACGACACCCTTACGGACTGCAGCGTCTCCATGTCCCCCAGCCCCGCCACCGGGGTTCCCACCGCGTCCAGGAACTTAGCCCCCTTTCCGGGGACGAACAGCATGGGCCGCACGTGGTTGCCCGCGTTCACCACCTTGCAAAGGCCCGTATCGGGGTTGATCACCGCCGCCTGAATACATATGAAGTAGTCGTAAAGCATCTCCTCCTCCGCAAACCTCTGGGCCGCGGAACGCACCAGAAGCTCCGGCTCCAGGGAGCCCTTCAGCGAGCGCGCCCAGTCGGACACCCACTCCCTGACGAAAAGGGATATGAGGGCCCCGTCCAGGCCATGGCCGCTGACGTCCACCAGGTAGGCCAGCACCTGCCCGCCTACGGTCATCACCTCGTAAAAGTCGCCGCCTATCTTGGAGGCGGGCTCAAAGTAGGCGGCCCCTTCAATGCCATCCATGGGGGGGATCTTGGGCAGCAGCTTCCTGTGAATGTTGGCCGCCTTGGCGAACTCCTCCTCCAACGCCCGCTGGGCCTCCCGGAGCTTCACGGTCATTATCTCCAGCTCCTCCAGGTACACCTCCGCCTGGGCCTCGGACCTCAGACGCTCGGACAGGTCGATGGCGGTTACGAAAAGGGCGTCCCCGCCGTTCCAGCAGCCCCGGGCGAAGTGCAGCTCCATCTCAAGTGGCTTGCCGGAGGAGCCCAGAAGGGAGTAGCGGCCGATGCGAAGCATCCTCTCCCTTGATATGAAGGACCTGAAGGACTCCCGCTGGTCCTCAGGCAGGAAGTTGGCAAAGTCCGACCCCCGAAGGGCGTCCAGGGAAAGCCCCAAGAGGAACGCCGCGGGCAATCCCGCCTCCAGCACCCGGCCGGTCCGGTCCAAGACGAACAGAAGGTCCGGATGATAGTTGAACACGAAAGAGAGGTTTTCCCCTTCCAAAATCCCACCCCCAAAGGGTCTTCGAAGAGATTATAATCTTTTCCGCCAAGGGCGTCCTCAACGCCCATATGAGGAGGCGGAACCAATTGAAGCAAAAGGCAAAGACCAACGCGGTAAGGATACTGGAGTCATTGGAGATAGAGTTCAAGCTTGCGGAGTACCCGGTGGACCCTTCGGACCTGTCCGCCCAGGCGGTGGCTTCTAAAGTGGGGCTTCCGCTGGGCCAGGTCTTCAAGACGCTGGTGCTCAAGGGGGACAAGACCGGGTACCTGGTGGCGGTGGTGCCGGGGGACATGGAGCTGGACACCAAGGCCCTGGCGGCGGAGTCGGGGAACAAGAAGGTGGAGCTGGTCAACCTCAAGGACCTCCAGCCCCTCACGGGCTACGTAAGGGGAGGCTGTTCCCCGGTGGGCATGAAGAAGCAGTTTCCCACCTACGTGGACCAAAGGGCCAAGGAGTTCCCCTTCATATCCGTGAGCGCGGGCCTTCGGGGGCTTCAGGTCTTCATCGCCCCCGATGACCTCATAAGGGCCTGCTCGGGAAGGTGGGCTTCCATAGCCAGGTAACCCCCCAAGGTCCGTCGCTACTTCACAGTCGGCGGGGCCCCGCCGGGGCTTATGAGGCGCAAGACAAGCCCCGCGCCGGGCCCCTAAGCTCAGCCCACCAACCCCGCAAGGGCCCGGACCACCATGGGATCGTACCAGGTGCCCGCCTTGGAGGATATCTCCTCCAGGGCCGCATCCTCGGACAGCGGAGGCCTGTAGGGACGGCCTGAGGTTATGACCTCGTAGGAGTCCGCCACCCGGAATATCCTGCAAAGAAGGGGGATCCTATCCCCCGACAGACCATGGGGGTAGCCGGTGCCGTCGTAGTTCTCGTGGTGGTGCAATATGAGCCCCGCTATGCCCACCAGGTCCGCAGAGGAGGCGTTGGCTATGCGGTAGCCGGTCTCCGGGTGCTTGCGCACCAAGGACCACTCGTACTCGTCAAGGAAGCCAGGACGCGTCAGCATCTCCCGCTCCGCCTCCACCATGCCCACGTCGTGGTACTCCCCAAGGAGCATCAGCTTCTCCATCTCCTCGTCGTCCAGCCCCATGCACCGGCCTATGCCTATGCAGAGGTTCGCCACCCTCCGGCGGTGCTCCGGGCTCTCGCAGGACCGACTCCCAAGGTCCACCATGAGGGACTTCACTATGTTCTCCCTCACGAAGTCCCGCTCCTTGAGCTTAAGGGCGTACATGTCGTCCTCCGAGCGTTTCAGCACCAGCCCCATGTCCTCCCCGGCGGACCTCTTCACCCCCACCCCAAAGGTTATCTTGTAGGGCACCGGACGTCGGTTCATCTCCATCAACGAAAGCCGGCGGGCTATCTGGGCGGCGGTCTCCGGATCGGTCTTGGGCAGCAGCACCACGAACTCGTCGCCTCCCCAGCGGGCCAGCACGTCCTCCTTCCGGAGGCTGTTCTTCAGGCGTTCCGCCACGTCCACCAGCAGCCGGTCCCCCTCGTGGTGGCCGAAGACGTCGTTGGTGAGCTTAAGGCCGTCCACGTCCCCCATGAGGACGCATATGGGAAGCTGCCGCTCCGTGTCCAGGCGCCGCATCTCCTCCTCGAAGAAGCGGCGGTTGTAAAGCCCAGTAAGGGGGTCGTGATAGCTCATCTGCTTCATTACTTCCTCCGCCGCCCGCTTCTCGGTGACGTCCCTGCATATGACGCCAAGGGCCGCCACGAAGCCGTCCACCCCCCTCATGGGGTGCACCGAGGCGTCAAAGACGGACCTCCTGCCTTCAAGACGAACCTCCATGTCCCGCCTTTTGGCGGCCCCCTCCGCAAGGGCCGATGACAGGAAGTCCCGCCACGACCGGGCATACTCCCCTTCCCCCAGTATCTCCTCCGGCGTAAGGCCCTTCACATGCTCAAGGGTAAGACCCCTGCGGGACAAGAAGGCGGGGTTGGCGTAAAGACACCTCAAGTCCCGATCCACCACCACCACCAGCTCCTCCATGGAGTCAAAAAGCTCTATTATCCGCTCCTCCATGTTCTTGGCGTTCCGCCGGGCCTCCTCCGCCTCCCCTGCCAGGGCCTTTTGGGCAATCACGGCGTCCCTGCGGCTTGCCTCCAGGGAGAAACAGCGGCCCACCAGCTCGCCGTTCAGCTCCTTGAGGACCCTAAAAAGCTGCCGGTTCTGCAGGGACCCCGCCAGGGAGTTGAGGATCACCGACAGGAAGACCAGCTTCACGTCCGGCACGTCCTCATAGGGCATGATGCCCACGAACATTCCCATCACCCGGCTGCTGGTGGCGATGGGATGCAGCATCACCTGGAAGGACTCGTCCGACGAGGTTCTCACGGTGCGCCTGTTGACCTCCAAGGCCCAGGCGAAGGAACCGTCCTCGATGAGCACGTCCTTCTCCCGTTCCACCAGGGGAAGCTTTGAAGAGGGGTAGCAGCCCGCCAGGTTGAAGCTCGGAAAGTCGTGCCCCACGATGTAAAAGGCGAAGGCGATAAAGGGCAGCACCGATCGGATCTGGGAGGCGGCGTCCTCTACCACGTCCTCGTCGCAGGAGCCGTCCTGGGAGCGCATGTGGCGGTTGAACTCCATGGCCAGCTGCAAGGCCCTTACGGCCTCCATCTTCTCCTTCAAGGCCTCCTCAAGCTGGGCCTCCAGCTGGGTTATCCGGGCCTCAAGCTTATTCACCAACCCCATGGCTAATCCTCCTCCCTTGAGGGGAAGAATATGCCGCTTATCTCCCGAACCTGGCGCTCCGCCTGGACGAACACCGGTTCTATGACGTTGACCGAAAACCCCAAAAGGTCCCAATGATAGGGGGAGATCTCGGGCACCATGAGGCTTCCGCTGGTGCCGAACCTGGACGCCACCGCGAAGGCGTCCGCCACGTGTATCAGCACCTCCTCCGGCACCTTGGCCCCCGAGGGATTGTGGTGGAACCTCACAAGCTCGTATATGCTTGAGGGGATCTTCCACTCCTTCATGGCGTAGTAGCCCAGGTGGGCGTGGTCGAACCCCAGCACCTCCCGCTCCGCCTCGTAAAGCGGCATCCCCTTGGACGACAGGGCCACCGCCTCCGCCATGGCAAAGGGGGCCTTAACGTATAGGATCATCCGCCCTATGTCGTGCATGAGCCCCGCCAGGAAGAACCGCTCCTCCTCCTTGAGGCCCATCTTGGCGGCCAGCACCCGGGCAAACACCCCGCAGCACACCGAGTGGTCCCAAAAGGACCGCATGGACACGTAGCCCGGGGCCACCCCCTTGAAGGCGGATACCACCGATATGCCCATGGCCAACGTCATGAGCTCCCGGACCCCCACGATGGTTATGGCCCGGCTAACGCTCTCAACCCGGGAGGCAAGGCCGTAGAAGGAGCTGTTGACGAGCCTTAAAAGCTTGGCGGAAAGGCTCTGGTCCTTGCTCACCACCCGGGCTATCTGCTCCACCGAACTGGAGGGGCGGCTTACCACCTCCCCTATCTTGTGGTAAACGTCCGGGAGGGTGACGAAGGACACCATGGCGGCGAGCTCCTGGGGGCTCAGCTTCCGCCTTGCCCCCTGCCTTGCGGGGGGAAGACAGCCGATGTCCACCAGCGGCACGTGGCCCCCCCTCTTAAGAGCCCTGGCCAGGGCCATGGAGGAACACCGGAAAAGCTCCTCCATGTGGGGAGCCATGGCCCCCTTGGAGTGGAAGAATGGGGACAAGAGCTCCCTGGCCCTCTCCATAAAGGCAGCGTCGGAGGAGGATCCCTCCCTCTTAACGGGAGGAATAGAGCCCTCCTGGGCCACCGACGCCTCCACCACCCCCCAGGCCTTAAGGGTCTTTATGTAGGAGTCCCTTATGACCGCCCCCTTGGGAAGGATGAACCGGCCGTTAGGGGCCAGAAGGTCCTCCTCCAGCACCATTCCATCTTTGAGCTCCGAGACCTTGACCTTAGGCACCTCTACCCTCCCCCAACACCGCTTGGGACGCGGCTAGAAGATCGTTTAATCATGCTTCTTAATTCTACATCCAACCGGAGCCTCTTGTGGTTAAAATTTCTAGAACTTGCCTCGCCTTAGCACCCACCAGGGGGCCATGGAGGAGTCCCGGTGGCCCTGGGCCGCGATCTCCCAGAGTATGGCGAAGGCGGACCACAGGCGGCACATGAAGGTGAAGGCCGGGAAGATGGGGATGAGGGGAAGGAATCGGATGTCGTCCCGGGGCCGCTCGGTGAGGCACAGCATGGCCGCCAGGTAGAAGAACACCGTCACCCCAAGGTAGAAGAGGTATATCCAAAGAAAAACGTAAAGGACCTTGCCGAGGCTCAAGGTTAAAAACGAAAAGCAAGTGTAGACCAGCAGCATCAGTGGCGTGATTATCTGGAAGTAGAAGCCCCCAACCAGGGTCACCAGGAAGTTGCGCCACCCCATGAGGGACGGGGAGAAGGACTTGAGGTGTTTGCGGACGTAGATGTAGAACAGATCCCCGTCCCAGCGGAGGCGCTGTTTTAAAAAGCCCCGGAGGGTGTCGGGCACGTCGGTGTGGCCCATCACCTCCGGGTCGAAGACTATCCGCATACCCGGGTTCCTGCCGAAGTAGTTCTTTATCCTCATGGTGAGGTCCAGGTCCTCGGCGCTTCCGCTGTCCCATCCCAGCACCAGCTCCAGGATCTCCCGGCGGAAGACCCCGAAGGCGCCGGATATGTTGTTCACCGTGTTGAACTGGCTCAAGCCGGTCTTGGCGGTGAGTATGGAAAGGAGGTACTCCAACCCCTGGAGGGCCGCCACCGGGGAGGCCCTCCAGTTTCGGACCCTAAGGCAGCCCGCCAGGGCCGCCACGTTGGGGTCCGCGAAGTGGCGCACCGCCTTCAGCACCATGTCGTTGTCGAAGGAGGTGTCCCCGTCCAGGGCCATGACCACCGCCCCTTCCGCCGCGTTAAGCCCCGCGTTCAGGGACGACACCCGCCCTCCCCGCTGCCACTTGGGGAGCACCCTGAGGGTGCGGCCCGGAAGGGACTTCACCATCTCCTCCATCTCAAGGGCCGCCCGGTAGGTGTCCCGGTTCCGAACCGCCCCGTCTATGACCGGGATTATCTCTATCTCCCCGTCGTAAAGCTGAAAGGCCAGGCTTTTTATGGTCTTCTTCACGTCCTCGCCCTCGGAGTAGCAGGTGATGACGCACGACACCTTGGGCCTGCCGGTGGGCATCTTATGGGGCACGTGGACCTTGTGCATCACGTAGCGAATGAGCCCCAGGGCAACCAGAAGGTAATAGGGAAGCTCCAGGAACACCACCCACGGCACGAACCTAAGGAGCTCCACAAAGGCCCTTGAGTCCTGGAGGTTAAGCGGAGGCCACAAGGTCAATCCCCCCGAAGGCGGGCCGCGAAGAGGTCCCCGTCGTCGTCCCGCTGCAGGTCCTCGGGCACCGAGAGCATCTTTATCTCCATGCGCAGGGGGACCCCGCGGCTTTCAACCTTTCCCGCCAGGGCCTCCAGGCGGCCCTTCGGCGGGACGCCGCCGGACCTTGGGGTCTTGGGGAGCAGAAGCAGCACCTCCCCCGCCTCGGTCCTGGTGCTCACGTCGGTGGCCCGCACCATCTCCCTTATGCGGCCTATGAGCTCCCGGAAGGCCTCCCCCCCGGCGGACCTCCCCATGGACTCCATGAAGACCTCCAGGTTCGGGAAACGGACCAGCATGAGGCAGAAGGGCTCCACCGGAGGCCGCTTGGAAAGGCCTATCATCCAGTTGAGAATGTGCATGAAGGGCTCGGGCTTCATGTAGTTAAGCGTGTCCAACACCGCGTATCAGTCCTCCAGCTCGCCGCTTTGAACCGCCAGTATGCCCTTGTCGGTTATCCGGTACCGGTAGAAGTTCCTGGGCACCAGGGCCTCGGGGTCGCTCATGAGGCCGCATATGAGACAGTGGCAGGAAACCACGGGCTCCGGGAAGGACTTGCCGCAGTCGCGGCAGCGGTAGTTCTCCATGGGCCTGTCGTAGTCGGAGCCTATGTGCCTTAAGCGAGATCCGCAGAATGGGCAGCGCATCTCCCCGGATTTCAGGAAGTCCTCCTCGGGCCCCACCCGGCCGCACACGAAGCAGTGGATGAAGGGCACCTGTTCGAAGTCCATGCTGGAGCAGAAAGGACATAGGTCCACGTAGTTTATGTGCCCCCCGTCGCACCTTGGGCAGTAACGGACCCGCTCCACCAGCCCCGAAGGGCTCACCTCCCGGATGAACCCCCTGTCAAGGAGGCTGGATATCCAGCCCTTGGGCTCCAAACGGCCCCTTCCCAAAGCTTCCAGCAGGGGCCAGTGGTAAACCTGGGACGTCAAGGGGATCATAAGGGGCTCCAGGTCCCTCTGGGGACGGGTGTAGAGGAACGCAAGCAGCCGGTAGTCCAGGCTCTCCGCCAACATGCTGCGGGATAGGTCCTTCATCCTGTCCTCAATGTCCCCCACGAAACGGGCCATGTCCTCCCCCGAAAGCCCCGCGCCGTCGCAAACCGCCTCCCCCTTGCCCCCAACGGGAGACGTCAAAAACAAGGGCATGAGGGCCCCCTCAACGGTTCCCCGCATCTCAAGGATCGTCTCCTCAACCCCCTGGAAGGGCTCCAGCAGGACCCCCGCGAAATCGCCCAACCGCAGCTCCGGGGACCACGGTGAGGTTGCGCGAAGGAACGGAAGGCCTTCAATCTCCACCTTGCCTTGCATGGGGGACACCTCCTCAGCGGAAGACATTGTTAAGAAAGCCGCAGATCCGGCCAAGGTAATCGGGGCACAGGGGGAACTCCACCGTCACGGGCAGGGAGTCCACCATCTCCTGAGGGTCCACCGTCTTATCCAGCCTCACGGTGACCAGCACCGACCGCCCCTCCGAACGGGGGTCCTGAACCGCCAACACCGGGGCACCCTCCACGGAGCCCTGGAACTTCCTGCCGTCCGGGAAGTGCACGGTCACCGCCGTGCCGGGCCTTGCGCGGTGAAGCTTCCTGGGGTCCAGGTAGGCGTTCACCTTAAGGTCCCCGAGGCTTCCAAGGGAGAGCACGGGGCCTCCAAGGGGCACGCCGTGCCCCTCCGGGGCGAAGACCTCGAGCACCACCCCGTCCTCGGGGGAGTAAAGGGTCCGCCTAGAGGCCCCCTCCAGGGCCTTCAACTCCCCCTCCAGCTGGGCCATCCGGGCCTTGCGCTGGGCCTCATACTGTCTTAAGGCCGTATCATCCTGAGGGTAAGGGCTAACCGAAGACTGGGCCAGCGCCGCCCGGGCGGCGTCCACCCTGCCCCGGGCCTCCTCCAGCTCCGCCCTGGTGGCGGCCCCCTGCCGGAACAGGGCCTCCACGGACCTAAGGTAGTCCATCTGACGGGACAGGTTCAGCTCGTTGGCCCGCGCCAGCCCCTCCTTACTGGATTTGGGCCTTATCGCCGGAAGGAGCCGGGCCCCTTCTAGGGCCTTAAGCTCCTCCTTAAGGGACTTAGCTCTTAGGGGGGCCGAGGGGTCCACCACGGTGAACAGGACCTCGCCGGCACTCACCCTGCCGCCGGGCCTGTGGGGCATGCGGGACACTACGCCCCCCAGGGGGGACGATATGATGCGCCTTTCCATGACCAGCACCCCCGGGGCGGTGGAGAAGATGTAGAAGGCCGCCACCCGCCAAAGGAGCAGGATGAGGGGAGAGGATACCAAAAGGAGCAGGGCGTACCACCGCCAGCGCAGGAAGGCCCTCTTGGGAGGCCCGTACTCCACCCGCACGCCCCGGTCCACGTCCTCCCGGGTCTTCCTGGGACTGAAGCTCACCTTCATCTGCCACTCCCCCCTTCGGGCATGGACAAGAGGTCCTCCAGGGACTGTATCCATATGGCGGACCCGGGGCCAACGAGGCGCCCCTTAAGATACGGCAGCACCTTAGAGAAAAACTCCGCCCTGCCGAGGTAGTAGAAGCTCTCCTCCTTGGGGCCTCCCCTCTCCACCGAAACCGCCAGGGAGATATTAACTCCGGCGGCGCTCGCGATGCGGTTAATCCTGTCCGCCGCGGACATGGGGTTGGAGACGTATACCATGCAGGTAACCTCCCGAACTCCGCTGCCGCTGAGGCCACTGAGGGTCTTATGGAGGAACTGGCCCTCCAGGTACCTAGGGTGCATGGAGAGGGATACCCCCCAGGGAGAGGCCTTGGAAGCGGCCTTAACGGACTCCAGGGTATTCTGCAGGTACGCCATGCGGCTGCCGTCATGAACCCCCTCCAGCTGGTCCGGCTCAAGGTCCAGGTTAAGGCCCTCAAAGGGCAGATCCCCAAGGGACGACACCAATGACACAAGATGGGGCCTTCCCTCGGAGGTTATCCACCAGGGGTCACCAAGGCAAAGCTCCATCCGGATGCCCATCTTAGAAGCCCTGTCCAGGGCCTTAAGCAGGTTGTCCCTGGGCTCTCCCTTCTTAATGATCTGTAGGACCCCGCCGGATGTGAAGGAGACCCTAAGGGCGGAGATCCCAAGGGCCTTGGCCTGGTCCAATGGGTTAAGATCCCCCTTGAGGAGCCTGTCCCCGTCCCACATGTAAGCCCCCACCGGCACGGCGTCATCGGCCGCGCCCTCGCCCTTAGGGGAGGCCGCGGGTGAGGATTTGGGTCCTAAGGAAGAGGCAAGCCAAAGGGAGATGAGATGGGCCCCCTCCTGGTGGAAATCCGTGGGGGTGACCGCCCAAACCTGCCCCGGGGAAGGGGAAGGCGCGCCGGGGTCCTCCAGCACCTCCAAGAGCTCCGCGTGGTACTGGGCGGCGGCCCCTTCGGCGTCGATGAGGGCAAGAGCGGAGTTCATCACGTCAAGGTGGGCCCTTAGGAGCTTCTCCGCCGTGTCGCCTGGGATCGCCCCGTGCCGCAGGTTGGCGGTTCTTAAGGCCTCCAGGGCGGACTTAAGCCTAGCCAGGGAGAACTCCCCTTGGGCTAAAGCGTAGCGGAACCTGGAGGAGCCCTCCGCCAGGCTGGACTCAAGGCTCATCCTGTGGGCGGACATGTCCGCCTCCAGGGCCCTAAGGCGCCTTATCTCCGCCGAGGCGTCCAGGGAGGCCGCCCTTGGCTCCCCTTCCGGGAAGGTGAAGCTGAGGGACAGGAACGCCTCTTCCCCGTATCGCCCCGGGGACTCCCTGGTGACCTGGAAGCCCCCCTGGAGGTACGAGTCGTACTGCCCCCTGGCCCGGTGCGTTGCCAGAAAGCGGCGGACCTCCGCCGCATCAGACATGGCCTTGAGCTCCCCGCTTAAATGCCTGGCGATCCGTAGGGCCTCATCGTAGGAGAGGCTCACGGGCTTTAAGGGCGGCACCCCCGGGTCAAGCTCCATGGGCAAGCTTGGGATGCCGCAGGCCCGGCGGATGACGTTCAAGGCGGCCTCCTCCAGGGCCCTTGACGCCGCGGCCTCCCGGCGGGCCAAAAGGAACCAGCTCTTCATCTCCATAAGGTCCGACCTAAGCAGAAATCCCTGGGAGGAGCGGCGCTCCATGACCGGCATGAAGCGTCCCTCCAGGGCCAGGAAGGCGTTGAGCGCCTCCATCCTGCGCCGGGCGGTCCAAAGGGAAGCCCAGGCCTTCCGAAGGGCGGTGAGGTTTGTTCTTTTGACGAAATAAAGCCTGCGCTGGGCCTCCAGCTCCCCAAGGCGGGCCTCCAGCTGGGCTATCCTCTCCTTGTGCCAGGAGCCGAAGAGGGGAAGCCTGGCGCCAAGCCTGAAGGAGTAGCTGGAGTAGCCCTCCACGGAGGAGGACTCGCTTCGGGAGAGGGGCTCGTTGATCCCCCGGGCGGAGAGGTCCGCGAAGAACGAAAGCCCCGACCGCTCCCTCAGGGCCTCCAAAGCCAGGCTCGCCGCCGCCAGCTCCTCCGAGGCCTTGAGGACCTCCACGCCATTGGACAGACGGGCCTCCAGCTCAGGGAGGGTCACCGGGGCGGCGCTGGCCGCGGGCACGAAGAAAATCACCATGAGCAGCAAAGCCAAACGAAGAGCCACAACTCATCCCCCCTTGGTGGATGCTTCGGCGCCAGGGCAGTTTCAAAAATTATACCCCATTTCGGCAAAGAACTTAATCATCCGGTCAAAGCCCGGCCTGATCTCAATGTAATGTTCTAAATGTTTAGCTTATATTGACTAAGCCTATTAATTAGAATAATATTTTGATGCCCGCCGGCGACCTTTCAAAAATAATCGGCCAGCCACCGGCAAAAGGGCTAAAAATCACAAGCAAACGGAGGTTTTATACATGGATTCTGTTTTGTCCTCCCTGCACGGGGCGGTCAGCGCCGCCAACTCGATCCTGTGGGGCAAGGTGATGGTGTGGCTCCTGCTGGGCACCGGGGTCTTCTACACCCTGCGCCTTCGGTTCCCCCAGGTAAGGCACTTCATCCACATGTTCAAGGCCACATTAAAGGGCCGGGACTCCTCCGGGCAGGGCATAAGCTCGTTCCAGGCCCTCTGCACCGGCCTTGCAGCCCAGGTGGGCACCGGCAACCTGGCGGGGGTGGCCACCGCGCTGGTGTCCGGCGGCCCCGGCGCGGTCTTCTGGATGTGGATGACCGCGGTGCTGGGCATGGCCACCATCTTCGCCGAGGCGGTGCTCGCCCAGGTCTTCCGGGTGAAGGACAAGGAGGGCAACTACCGGGGCGGCCCCGCCTACTACCTTGAAAAGGGCCTGGGCCAGCGCTGGATGGGGGTCCTCTTCGCCGTGTCCATCATACTGGCCATGGCCTTCGTCTTCAACGCGGTGCAGAGCAACTCCATAGCCGCGGGCCTAAGAGGCGCCTTCGGGGCAAGGGAGCTGCCGGTGGCCATGTGCCTCATGGCGGTGACGGGCCTTGTGATATTCGGAGGACTCAAGCGCATAGCCAAGGTGGCGGAGGTGGTGGTGCCCTTCATGGCCATCGCCTACATCCTGGTGTCCCTCTACGTGGTGCTCTCCCACATGAGCCTCATACCAGAGGTGCTGTCCCTCATATTCAAGAGCGCCTTCGGCCTTAAAGCCGCCGCGGGCGGCGTCTTAGGGCACACGGTGGCCCAGGCCTTCCGGTACGGGGTAGCCCGGGGCCTCTTCTCCAACGAGGCTGGCATGGGCTCCACCCCCAACGCCCATGCCACCGCGGAGGTGAAATACCCCGCAAGCCAGGGCTTCGTGGCCATGATGGGGGTCTTCGTGGACACCATCCTCATCTGCTCCGCCACCGCCTCCATAATCCTCCTCTCCGGGGAGCTCCAAAGCGGCAAGACCGGCATAGAGCTCACCCAGCTGGCGGTGCGCAACACCATCGGCTCCTTCGGCCCCCACTTCATCGCCGCCGCGGTGCTCTTCTTCGCCTGGACCTCCATACTGGGGAACTACTACTACGGCGAGAGCAACCTCCTGTACCTCTTCCCCAACTGCGGCAAGGGCGGCCTTGCGCTATACAGGGCCATGGTGCTCGGAATGCTCCTCTTCGGCGCCATGACCTCCGTCCCCCTGGTCTGGGAGCTGGCGGACCTCTTCAACGGCGTCATGGCCCTCCTCAACCTCATAGGCATACTGCTGCTCTCCAACGTGGCCTCAAAACTCCTGAAGGACTACGAGGCCAAGTCCGAAACCCAACCCGCACAAGACCCCGCGCTGGCGCCGGACGGGAACCTGTGAACCGCCCCAAAGAACCGATAACTTAAGACCCCAAAAAACCAGGGCCGCCCGGATAACCGGGCGGCCTCCTTCGTTGGCGCTTTTAAAGACCGCGACTTTAATTTAAAATATTTAGCCAAGAAAGCCGCGGGAGGTGATGGCCTTGACGAACCGCCCTGACCCTGAGCTGCTGCGGGACCTCTTCGAAAATCTGCCGGTCCCCTTCGCCCTGCACGAGATGATATACCTGCCCGACGGCAGACCCCACGACTACCGCTTCGTGTGGGTGAACCGGGCCTTCCTGGACGCCCTGGCCCTCAAGGAGTCCCCGGAGGGAAAGACCCTGCGGGAGGCGTTCCCAAAGACCCTTTCGGACTCCTTCGACTGGGTGGCCTTCTACTCCTCCGTGGCCTCCTCGGGAGAGCCCAAGGAGACCCTAACCTACTCCGAGTCCCTGGGCAAACCGCTCAAGGTCACCGCCTTCTCCCCAAAGCGGGGCACCTTCGCCGTCATCTTCCACGACATGTCCAGGGAGATGAAACAAATACAGCTTCTGGAGGAGTCCGGGAACGCGGTGAAAACCGTGTCCTTGGAGTTCGAGATCGTCTTCGAGGGCATCCAGGAGGGGGCCTTCCTGGTTGAAGTGACCAATGAGGGCTTCAAATACCTGCGGGTGAACCGGCACTACCGGGAGATAACCGGCATAGGGGACCTAGACATCCGGGATCTCAAGGCGGGGGACTTCCTGGGCGAGGCGAGCCAGAGGATAGAGGAGAACTACCGGCTCTGCGTCTCCCACAGGGAGACCCTCATCTTCGAAGAGACCCTGTACTCCGGGGAAAAAGAAAGGGTCCTCAGCACGGTGCTAATCCCGGTCATGAACGGCGGAGATGTCACCCACATAGTGGGGTTCATAAAGGACATAACCGAGCAGGTCCGGGCCAAGCGGGAAAGGGAGGAGGCCCTTTCAAGGTACGAGGCCATGTTCAACGGCCACTCGGCGGTGATGCTCCTGATAGAGCCCATTGCCGGCAGGATAGTGGACGCCAACCCCGCGGCGTTGGACTTCTACGGGTACTCCCGGGAGGAGATCCGAACCATGTGCATCCAGGACATAAACGTGCTCCCCAAGGAGGAGGTGGAGCGCCGGCGCATTAGGGCCTTGAACGGGAGGCAGCGCTACTTCCTCTTCCCACATCGGCTTAGAAGCGGGGAGATCCGGATGGTGGACGTGTACTCCGCCCCGGTGGACGTCATGGGGGATAAGCTCCTCTTCTCCATCATCTTCGACGTCACCGACCGGGAGAGGCTCAGGAAGGAGCTGGAGGAAGAGCGGGAGCTTCTCAAGACCACCCTCATGTCCATCGGCGACGCCGTGGTGACCACCGACAGGCAGGGCCTCATAACCTCCGCCAACCCCGAGGCGTGCCGGATGAGCGGGCAGCCCGCAAGCGGACTCCTGGGGATGGGTTTCTTCGAGGCCTTCCCCCTGTTGGACCCCAAGACCGGGGAGCCAAGGGATCCCCTAGGGGCGGCGGTTAAGACCGGCAAGACCATCCAGGTGTCAGAGCTGCTCCTTAAGTCCTCCGCCGAGGAGTTCCACGTATCGGGCTCCGCGTCGGCCATAAAGGACCCGCTGGGGAACGTGCTAGGCGCGGTGGCGGTGCTAAGGGACATAACCCACGAGAAGAAGTGGCGGGACAGGATGCTCTACATGAGCTACCACGACTCCTTGACCAAGCTTCCAAACCGCCGCTTCCTGGAGGAACAGATGGTCCAGCTGGAGGAGGAGCAGGTACTGCCCCTGGCGGTGATAATGGCGGACGTGAACGGCCTTAAGATGACCAACGACGCCTTCGGCCACGACCGGGGGGACGCCCTTTTGGTCACCGCCGCACGGCTGCTGAAGGGGGCCTGCCGCAGGGGCGACATCGTAGGCCGCTGGGGAGGGGACGAGTTCGTGGTGCTGCTCCCCGGCGCCACCCCCGACGGGGCGAGGATAGCGGCGGAACGGATAGCCAACGCGACCTTAAAGGCCCGGCTGGGGGAGCTTGATATCAGCATAGCCCTGGGCTGGGGGGCCAAGACGGAACAAAGCCAAAGCATCCAACAGGCCTTGAAGGACGCGGAGGAGATGATGTACCGCCACAAGCTCTCCGAGGGCAGGGAGCAGCGCAGGAGGATCCTGGATCAGATACTGTCCTTGCTGGGAACCAAGTGCCACGAGAACGAAGGGCACAGGAACCGGCTGCGCCGGCTGTGCCTGGAGACCGCCCACGGGGCGGGACTCGGCTGGGAGGCGGTGGAGGACCTTGAGGGGCTCTGCATCTACCACGACATCGGGATGATCGCCGTGGCCTCCAGAACCTTGGTTAAACCCGGGCCCCTTGACCACCTGGAGCTCATGGAGGTAAGGCGACATCCCGAGGTGGGATACCGCATAGCCCAGAACATGCCAGAGCTGTCGGGCATCGCGGACCTCATACTTCTGCACCACGAGCGGTACGACGGATCCGGGTATCCTAGGGGGCTCAAGGGGCTGCAGATACCGATCCAGTGCCGCATCTTCGCCCTGGCGGACAGCTACGACGCCATGACCCAGCCAAGACCCTACCGGTCCCTCATGACGCCCCAAGAGGCGGCGGCCAAGATCCAGTCCCTCCAGGGGCTAGCCTTCGACCCGGAGCTCACGGAGCTGTTCCTGAAGATAGCCCTTGGAAGCCGCTGAAGCCCCGGCGGCCGCGAAAACGCAAAAACACAAGGGAGGGGAGAGGTGTTAAACTCCAGCCGGAGGTGATGCACCTTGAACCGAAAAGAACAGGCCATGACGGAGGCGTTCCGCTTCCTGGACGAAAACCGCGGCGCCGCCTGCTCCATGTCGGACCGGATAGGGGACAACCCGGAGCTGGGAGGGGAGGAGTTCAACACCGCCCGGGAGTTCAAAACCGTCCTCCTGGAGGGCGGCTTCCAGCTGGAGGACCAGCTCTTGGGCCTTAAGACCGCCTTCGCGGCCCGCTGGGGGCAGGGGCCGGTTCGGATAGCGCTTCTGGCGGAGATGGACGCTTTGCCGGACATAGGGCACGGGTGCGGCCACAACCTGCACGGCACCGCATCGGTCTACGCCGCCTTAGCCCTCGCCAGGGCCCTCCACCCCCAGGAGGCCGTCGTCACCCTCTTCGGCACCCCAGCCGAGGAGACCCAGGGGGCCAAGGCCGCCATGGCCGACGCGGGGCTCTTCGACCGAGAGGACCTGGCCCTCATGTTCCACTGCTGCTCGGAGATAAACTTCACGGACTACCGCTCCATGGCCATGGACTCCCTGGAGTTCACCTTCAAAGGCAAGACCTCCCACGCGGCGGCCTCCCCCTGGGAGGGGCGGAACGCCCTCAACGGGGCGACCCTATTCTTCCACGCCCTGGACATGCTACGCCAGCACGTGAAGCCCACGGTCCGCATGCACGGCATAGTCACCCACGGCGGCGCCGCCCCCAACGTGGTGCCGGAGGAGGCCAAGGCCCACTGGTACTTCCGCTGCCCCACCCGGGAGGAGCTGAACGGCCTCATGGAGCGGGTTTTCAACTGCGCCAAGGGATGCGCCATGGCCACGGAGACCACGGTGTCCTGGAGGCACAACGAGACCAGCTTCGACCACATGATGCCCAACCCCCCGGCGGAGGAGGCCATGGGAGAGGTGCTCAAGGAGCTGGGGTTCAAGCTCTCAAAGGGACCGGGCCCCTCGGGCTCCACCGACGTGGGGAACGTGAGCCGCCGCTGCCCCGCGCTGCAGCCGGAGCTGGCCATATGGGACCGAAAGGTGCCCCTGCACACCCGGGAGTTCGCCGAGACCACCAAGACCCCAAGGGCCCACGAGACCCTCATAAAGGGCGCCAAGGCCCTCTGCGCCATGGCCATACGGGTGGTCTTCGAGGAGGACCTAAGGGAACGGATCCGGCGGGCCTTTTTGGAACAAAAGGAAGGGTAGAAGCCGTAAAACCCACAAGGCCCGGGACGGACCCGGGCCTTGGTTAACCTTCAAAGGCGGGACTGCCTCCTTGTAAAGCAGGGGCCCATCTAAGCCGCTCCGGCGGGGAGGGGCACGGCGGCGACCCCAGCGGCTGACACAGCCGCAACCCCTTGACCTCCCTCTTTAACCCTGAACCGGTCCAACTCCACGTTTATCTTCCGCACCAGCTCCGCAAGGCTTACCGCTCCCTGGGCCACCTGCTCAGCGGCGGAGGTCACATCACCCATCTGGTGCTTAACCACCTCCGACGCCTGGGTGACCTCTCTTATTCGCTCCGTCATCCCCCGAACCGCGGTGGCTATCTCCTGGGCGCTGGCGGCCTCCTCCTCGGCGGTGGCCGCCATGTCCTGGGCCGCCATGGATATGCCGCTTAGGCTCTCGCTTATCCGCTGAAAGGCCTCCAACACCCTGTTGGACAGGTCCTTCACCTGGTCCGCCCCCTTGGCGTTGTCCTCCACCGCCTCCACCACCACGTTGAGGTCCCTCGATATGGCCTCCGCCATCTCCGATATGCCCTTGGCCGCCTGGGCGGACTCCTCCGCCAGCTTCCGCACCTCCTCCGCCACCACCGCAAACCCTCGGCCGTGCTCCCCCGCCC
>JAOACP010000021.1 GCA_026417795.1 Thermanaerothrix sp. | reverse complement strand
AAGATCCCTGCCTTCGTTTAGATTTTTACATGAGGCAACCCGTCTCGTTCGTTTAGATTCTTAAGAGAGGCAACATGCAGCCAAACCCCACTTTATCCGATAAGTTCGTTGACCCCGCCCATTTAAGGCAATATAATCTTCCCGCCCCGGGGAGCTGCCAAACCCAAGCCCCCCGAGGCGGATCAACGTCGCAAAGACAAAAGGACATACAAAAAATACGACGGCCCCTCGGGGCAACCCGGTGAGAATCCGGGGCAGCCCCGCTACTGTAAGCAAGCCGACGGGTCAAAAGCGGCGGCCCCGTGCCGCAGCTCCGGACAAGACCCCGCGGCCCGCAAGCCAGAAAACCCGGGGGGAGCCTGGAAGGATGTTGTGCGAGGGCATGTATCATCCGGGTCTTTTGAATCGTGAAAAGGGGGCCGGGGGTCCCCTTTGTGTTTTTTCCCGTTCGTCCGTCGCCGGCGGGCCAAAGCCTTGGGGAACTACTCCGAAGGCCTTCGGGCTGGCGGTCCTTCTTCTTCTCCATCTCCTCGCGGTCCCCGCCGGCCCAGCCGCCGGAGCCCCAAGGCGGATAGTGTCCCTATCGCCGTCGGGCACGGAGATCCTGTTCGCCCTGGGACTTGGAGCGAACGTGGCGGCGGTCACCACCTTCTGCGACCACCCCAAGGAGGCCCTCTCCAAACCTAAGATCGGGGGCTTCGCGGACGTGAGCATCGAGTCGCTTTTGGCCATGAAGGCGGACCTGGTGGTGCTCCAGGACATCCACTCCCCGCTGGCAAGGCAGCTCTTAAGGGCCAAGATACCATGGGTGATGCTAAGACAGAACAGCGTGGAGGACGTGCTGAGATCGATACGGGAACTGGCCTCCGCCTGCAATGTCAACGATAAGGGACGATCCCTCACCTCCTCCATAACGGCCCAGATGAACCGAACGGCCAAAGCCATCCAATCCCGCAGGAGCTCCAAGAAGCCCAAGGTCCTGGTGTGCGTCTCCCGGGAGATGGAAAGCAGCCGCATAACGTCCTTCTACGCCGCAGGCCCCGGCACATTCTACGACCAGCTGATAACCATGGCGGGGGGTACCAACGCCGTTCCCAAAGGCTCCCCCCAATACCCGCTGGTCTACCCTGAGGGGCTCATGGCCATGAACCCCGACGTGATAATCGATCTAATCGGCGACAGCCGCTTCTACCACGGATCCTCCACATTCAACCGCAAGGAGACGTTCAAAAAGGACAACGTCCTGGCCCAATGGGAGAGGTCGTTCCCGTGGCTTGGAGCCGTCAGGTCCCACAAGGTGGCGGTACTGGAGGGCACCTTGTACCTACGTCCAGGCCCCAGGATGCCGAAGACCCTTAAGGGGTTCGCCTCCGCCATATGGGGAGAGGAGGTCCCAGGGAAGCGATGAACCACGGGGATGAGCTCTTAAAGACCCGGGACCTCACGGTCCGTTTCAAATCCAAGACCGCCGTGAAGGCCCTAAGCCTGTCCCTTCGCCTGGGGGAGGCCCTGGCGCTCATAGGCCCCAACGGGGCGGGGAAGAGCACCCTGCTCAAGGCACTGATGGGGCTGGTGCCCTTCGAGGGAGAGGCATGGGCCATGGGCAAGCCCATTAGGACCTTAAGGCCCAGGGAGATCAGCCGCATTGCGGCCATGGTGCCCCAGCCCTCCGAAAGACGCCCCCCGGTGACCCCAAGGGAGCTGGCCAAGCTCTCCCGGTACCCCTGGCAAGGGCCCTTCGACCCCCTAGGGGCCGAGGACCTCAAGGCGGTGGAAGGGGCCCTGCGGGTGGTGGGGCTTGACTCATTGGCGGACACCCCCATGGAGGAGCTAAGCGGCGGCGAGGGCCAACGGGCCCTCATGGCCGCGGCCCTTGCACAGGGGACCCCTTGTCTTCTGCTGGACGAGCCCACCGCGTTCCTGGACCACCGGCACCAACAGGAGGTGCTCAACCTGCTCATGGCGCTTAAGGACGGCGGGACGGGTGGAGAAAAGGGGATGCTGATGGTGACCCACGACGTAAACCTGGCATTGGCATGGGCGGACCGGGTGGTGGCCATGAGGGACGGGGAGGCGCTTTTCACCCTTCCACCGCACCAGATAGGCCCCTCGGAGCTAGAGGAGGTCTTCAACGTGCCCTTCGTCATGCTCACCGACCAGCGGGGCAGGGGGTGCTTGATGCCGGAGGTCATGCTGCGATGACAGGCCCACGTAACCTTTGGCTGGCCATGGCCTCCCTGGCTATCATCATCCTAAGCCCCTTCATGGGCCCCGCGGAGGTGCCCCTTGAGATTGAAAAAGCCCTCCACAGCCCCATATTCATGGAGATGCGGCTTCCCAGGGTGCTGCTGGGCTACGCCACCGGCGCCACCTTGAGCCTTTGCGGGGCGGTCTTCCAGGTGCTGCTCAGGAACAGCCTGGCCTCCCCGGACGTGATGGGGGTGTCCTCCGGCGCCGCGCTGGGGGCGGTGTGCGCCATACGGTTTGGGCTCAACATCCCATTGGGGGCCGGGGCCTTCCTGGGCTCCGCCCTGGCCATAGGGCTCATACAGGCGGCAGGGGCGGTGACCCAAAGGCGGAACCCCTCCGGGGAGGGGCTCATGCTGGCGGGGGTGGCCGCCAGCTTCCTATTCGGAAGCCTCAACATGATAATCCAGTACGGAGGGGGCTACTCGGACTCCTTCAGGATGATGCGCTGGTCCATGGGGGGCATACAGGTGATAGGCTGGGACCCACTCCTGCCGGCCCTCCTGACCCTTGGGATAACCGTGCTGGCGTGCCGGTTCTTCCTTCAAGACCTAAAGCTGATCCGGTGCGGCTCAATCCTGGCCAAGAGCCGGGGGGTGCCGGTGGAATCGGTGCGGCTGATACTGTTCTCCACGATCTCCATGGCGGTGGCCTCCAGCGTGTCCCTGTGCGGCCCCATAGGCTTCGTGGGGCTCTTCGGCCCCCACATGGCCAGGATGACCGGCGCAAGGGGGCAGGGAGAGATCCTCTCCGCCAGCGCCATGATAGGGGGCTCCATGCTGACGCTATGCGACGTGGCGGCCAGGACCCTTTGGGCCCCATCGGAGATACCGGTGGGCATAATAACCTCCGGCGTAGGGGCCCTCTTCTTCCTCTGGCTGCTCATCAGAGGACAAGGATAAGGACCGCCCTGGGGGCAAATTGGAAAAACACAAAAGGACAAGGCCACAGGACAAACGATAAGAGGAGGTTGAACGGCTTGGCGCAGCACGCCCTTTGGTTCCTGAACGAAGGAGGCCCTATCATGTGGCTCATCTTGGCCCTGTCGGTCAGCGGCACGTGGATATTTCTAGAGCGGCTCTTCCTCATGAGGTCCATAAGGAACAAGCTCTCCTCCTCGGAGGGGCTACTGAACTCCCTTTTGGCCCCCCTTTCCTCCGGAGATCTTCGGGGCGCCGAGGAGGCCCTCCGCCTTCAAGAGGACGGCCCGCTGAAGGATCTCCTCAAGGAACTGGTGGGCCTTTGGGACGCTGGGGCTCAGGCCATGAGGGAAGGGGGAAGCGTATTCATAAGGGGCGAGGTCTTCAGACAGCAGAAGGGGCTACGGTGGCTTGAGATGTCCGTCCGCCTCTCCCCCATGCTGGGCCTCTTGGGAACCGTCATAGGGATGGTGCAGATGTTCGCCGCCATAGGCTCCTCCGGGGCCGCCTCCTCGTTGGTGGCAAGGGGCATCAGGGTGGCCCTCTTCACCACCGTGGCGGGGCTGTCCTGCGCCATACCCGCCCAGGCGGGGCTCATCGCCCTGCAGCACATGATCGACTGGTACGAAGAGGCCTTGAACAGGGCGGCGGACCGGGTGGTGCTTGCAAGGTTCAAGGGTCCAGCACAAGCCCAGCGCCCCAGGGGGGGCAAGATGGAGGTGGGGTCCTTGGGGTGAGGAGGAACGGACCTGATATCGACATGACGCCCCTGCTGGACGTGCTCTTCATCCTCATCATCTTCTTCGTCCTCACGTCCTCCTTCGCGGGCCTCAACCTGAAGGACGTGCTGCTCCCCAGCGGAAAGGGCTCGGCGGTGACGGAGGGGATGACGAAGACCATCACCGTGGCGGTCCTCAAAGATGGGTCCCTCAGGGTGGACAACCGCCCCATGTCCTTTGAAGGACTCAAAGATCTCGTAAAGGGCAATGGCAAGGGCTGCAAGGTCCTGCTCGGGGCGCACCGGGACGCCCCCTACGGAAGGGTTGCCCAGGCCCTTGAGGCCCTTCAGAGCCTTGGGGTCACTTCCGTGGGGCTTCTGACGGAGGAACCAAGGTGAGACGCCTCACGGCGGCGGCGCTGGCCCTCGGGCTCCACGGGGCGGCCCTTTGGGCCCTGCCCTGGGCCCTGGGTGAGGGGATCTACAAGGAAGAGACGCGTAGCCGCCGGATGGCCATAACGGTGGCCATGGAGCCCCAAGCCCCCCTCACACCAAAATCGCCGCCAACCATCCCGCCAGGGCCTGGCGAAGACCTAGGACATAGGACAAAGGAAGCGGCTCACCCCCAAGGAGTCCAAGGGGCCCCTTACAGCAAAGCTAAGGATGCCTTAGCCGAAGATGGAAGGTCCCCCGGGGTGGAAACCGCCCATAAACCTAATTTACAAAATTTACAAGACGCGCAAGACTGGGGCCCCAAGGCGGAAGCCCCCCTCTCAGCGGGGCAATCGGACGGGAAGGGCGTCCTAGATGAGACCGGCCCCATGGGGCCACAGGCGCCTTCCACCTCCGGCGCGGCGGATCCCCCCGAAGGGGCCCTAGAGCTGGACGGGAGGGACCTGGCGGTGAGAAGGTCGGTGCCCCCCTACCCCCTTTCCTCTCGGCGGAGGGGGGAGGAGGGCACCGTGGTGGTGTGCCTTTGGGTGAGCCGAGGACGCCCGGAGCGGGGGGAGATAAGGTCCTCCAGCGGCCACAAAGCCCTTGACGAAGCGGCCAAAAGGGCCGCCATGGATTGGCGCTTTAAGGAGGACCTGAGCGGCACCGTACTAATCCCCTTCCGATTCAGCCTTAAGGACTGACACCCCCGCCCCCTTCAAGCTAAAACCTGGCATCCAGGGATATGTAAAGCCTACGCTCCGGGGTAAGGTACCCCTCCTTGTCCAGCACGTACCGCCGGTCGAACAGGTTGCGGCCCCCGACCCTCACCGAAAGGTCGCCGGAGGCGAAGGCCACCGAGCCGTCCAGCAGGAACATGTCCTCATCGGAGTACCCGCGGCTGTTGTTGCGGATGGCCCTGTCGCCGTAGAACCGGCCGGTAAGGTCCGCCCTCCAGGGCCCCTTGGCCCAGCTCAAGGTGCCCGAAAGGTCCCACCTTGGATCCTGGGACCTACGCCAGACGCCGCCGCTTAACTCCTCACCATAGGTCCAAGAGGCCCCTTGACGGTACGAAAACTCCTCGGAGAGCTTAAGCGAGAAGCCACCCTCAACCCCGTAGGCCCGGTACCTGTCCAGGTTCACGTACTTTCCTACCCAAGTCACGGGATCGGACTGGTAGGTTATCTTGTCGTCCACCTGGGTATAGAAGACGCCTAAGCTCCAGGAGCGGTCCCTGCCCTTGACTCCCCCTTCGTAGCTCCATCCCTTCTCGGGCCTTAAGTCGTAGTTCGGCTCCCCGAAACTCCTCATGGGCATGTAAATCTGGAAGAAGCTGGGCATCACGAAGAACCTCCCGGCGGAAAGGTACCAAAGCCTGCCCCCAGCATCCTCCCGGTAAAGGGACAGCTTAGGGGACAGCTCCGACTGGTTATCGCCGCCCTCCACATGCCACCTCTCATACCTCAGCCCCAGGTCCGCGGTGATATCCCCCAAGGGGACCGTTGTCTCGCCGTATACCATGACCGCGTCCCTCTTAAGGTCGTAGGGGTCGTTGTTGCCCCAGGGGTTGTCGGCGTTGAGGTAGTCGGAGTCGTCCCGCCGAAGCTCCAGGCCGAAGGCGGAGGCGTTGCCCCAAAGCCGCCCCCGCCCCTCCAGGGACAGGCCCATGTTCCGGTCCCGGTAGTCGCTCCTGCCGCTGCTGTCGAACACCCTCTTGGCGGATTCACCGTAGTAGCCCTTCAGCTTCAGTCCCCCCAGGGGCACCCCGAGGACCACCCGGGAATAGCTGTTCTCCTGCCGGTTCTCATCACCGTTGTAGGTCCAGCGGGACGAGTAGTCCCCCCACTGGCTTGTGAGCTCCCATCGGCCCTCGGCGGATCCCACGGACAGGCCGTAGTGGTTGGAGCTGTAATCCCTTGAGAAGTCCTTAAGGCCGTTGCTCCTGAGCCTCATCTCCCGCTCCCCCTCATCCTCCCTTGAATATGAGGCCCTAACCCAAAGGGATTGGGATGCGGCGGAGGCGGTGAAGGATCCAGCCCGGTAACCGCCGGAACCGGCGGTGAACCGAACCTCCAGGGGCCTTTGGGAAGCTTCGGCCCCCTTGGAGGTTATGACGTTTATGACTCCCGCGGCGCCGTGGGAGCCGTAAAGGGCGGAGGAAGCCCCCTTAACCACCTCCACCCTCTCCACGGAGCTCAGGGGTATGGATCTTAAGTCAAAGGGGGCTCCCAACACCGGCCCGGTGCCGTAACTGGAGGTCATGAAGGGCACCCCGTCCACCAGAAGGAGCGTCTCGGTGGTCATGCCCCTTATGGATATGCCCTTGGACTGGGCCATGGCGGCGCCGTTCACGAGCCCAGTGACGCCGGGCAGGGAGTCCAGGGCCTCCTGAAGGTTCTGAAAGCCCCGGGCGGCCATGTCGGCGGAGGTTATGACGTACCCCTGGGACGGCAGGTCCGACATGTCCTCCGCCAGCCGGGAGCCGGTGACCTCTACCACGGGAACCTCCATTCCAAAGGCCGAGGGGGGAGCCAACCACAGGACTAAAACCATAGCCGAAAGGCCCAAACGCCCAAAAGGGCCCCACAAACGCGGAACCTTAATCAACGGGATCACTCCTTCGGAAAACAAAAAATACACATCAAACCACCGAAGACCGCAAGAGACGAAAAAGGCAAGATCACGCTTTCGAATCACCCACCTCCCCCACGCCCTCAAGGGGCGTTCCAAAAATCAAGCACAAAAAAAGAGGCCCCGAGGGCCTCAAAACGCAAAACGGCGCCCTCCCCCGCCCTCGAGGGGTGGACGCAACTCAAGGCCCAGGCGCCAGTGTCGGGCTTAGACGGCCATAACCGTCCATACCGTAGCGGGGCTGCGCCGGATTCCCACCGGACTTCCTGAAACAGCCGGGCCTTTAAGTTTTTAAGTTTTACATCTTCTAAAACAACTCCCCGCCTGCGGCGGCCAAAGCGGCGCCGCCGTGAGGGCAAGGGGTCTTTCGTTCATGTTAACACTCAAAAACCGTAATAGAAAATTAAGTTTATTCCGAAAAACCATCCCTGCCCCCAATAAGTCCCGGGGCTACCAGTCGGGCGTCCCAGGCCCTAGAAGCCTCGTCAGCAGGAGAGACAAAGCGCAGGAGCTCCCCTTGGGCTTACGGGGGATAGCCCCCAAGTAGCTTTAACTGGCACAATGGAAGTGGGATAGGAAACAAAACAGGGGCCCGGTGCGCCGGGTCCCTGGGGCAGAGGCCTGTTCCAATCACCGTCCGCCCGCCGCCAGCTTCTTCCACCCGTCCTCCCCCAGGGCGTACCTCAAGGCCGCCTCCGCGGACAATAGGTCGCACCGGGCGTCCACCAGGTCGTTCATGGCCTGCTCCAGCCTCACCCTGGCGTCCATCACGTCCAGGTTGGTGCCAACCCGGGCCTCGTAGCGCTTGAGGGATATCCGGTGGTCCTCGGTGGCCTGCTCCACCATGGCCTCCGCGGCCTTGACCCGCTCCCTAGCCTCCAGGAGGGACTCCATGGCGTCCACGGCCTCCTGCCGTATGGCCAGCTTCATGTCCTCCACCTTAGAGAGCAGGGACTCCGCCAGGGCGAGGGACTGGCGGGCCTTGGAACGGTTCTCCCCGCCGTCCCACATCCTCCACTGAAGGGTCATGGAAAGCAGATAATCGTCCTTCTCGGAGGGGAAGAAGTGGGAGTCCACCCGATAGGCCTCCCCCTTCAAAATCACCTGCGGCCTGTCCTGCCCCGCCGCGGCGTCCGCCAGGGCCTTGGCCTGCCTGTAGGACATCTCCAAAGAGCGGATCTCCGCCCTCCTCTCCGCCGCCAGATCCGCAAGGTCCGATGGGAGCTCCTCCGGGACCGAAAAAACGGGCTGCTCAACCATAGCGTCCCTTGGGACCTTAAAACCCGCCGCCCTGTCCAGGGCGCCGTAGGCCCTTTGAACCGCCCCCTGGGCCCTTATGAGGTTCAGCCTGGCGTTGGAGAGGGCCACCTGGGCCCTCAACACCTCCGCCTTGGGCACCATGCCGACCCGGTAGAAGGCCTGAACCATGTTAAGATACGCCTCCGACAGCTCCACCACCTTGCTGGCCACCTGAGATTTGCCCTGGGATCTTATGAGGGCGAGGTAGCTGGCCCTCAGGCGGTACATTAGCCCCTCCACAGCCCGCTCCCGATCCGCCTCGGCGGCCTTCAGCGCCGCCTCCGCGGCCTTAACCTTGCCCGTCAGGGTCCCGCCGGAGTAAAGCACGTAGGACAAGGCCAACGAGGCCTTGTAGGTCTCCTCGTAACCGGTTATGGCTATCCCAATTGGGCGGTTTTCGAAGTCGTACACCTTGCCCTTGGAGGCCTCCTGGGCCTTGGAACCGTAAAGCACCCCGTCCAGCTTTGGACTCAACCCCGCCCTGGCCTGCTCCAGAGCCCACCGGGCCCTCTCAACCCCCATGTCAAGGGCCCTAACCGCCGGGTGGGAACACATGAGCCTTGACTCCAGATCCTCCAAACGAAGGGTGCCCCCTAATGCCGCGGAACCCGTAAGCAGGACGAGGAGGACGGAGAAGAGGAAAGACGGGGCACAACCCCGCATCTGGCGAAACCTCACCTTGCCGCCCCCCCCAGTATGACCTCACAGCCCCGCCTCCAAAGGGCCGCCGCCTGGTCCACGTCCAGCCACACCATGAGGTTGAACATGATGCCGTCGAAGAAGACGCAGAGCACCTCCTCCAACCCATCGGGGACCTTGCCGATCTCCCCCAGGACGGAACGCATCTCGTGGAGCATCCTGTTCTTCAATGTCCCCGCGAGATCCCTCATGCCCTCAACCTCCCGGTGGGCCAGAAGGCGAAGCTCAAACCACAGGGACAAGGACTCCCTCTGCTCCCAAAGCATCCTGAGGAACCCCTCGCCCTTCCGGATGGACACGGACAACAGCTCCTCCCCGTCGGACACCCCCTCCCCAAGGTAGGAGACTATCCTCACCACCTCGTCCTCCATGACCCGCTGGAAGAGGTCGAACTTGCCTTGAAAGTGCCAGTAGAAGGCACCCTTGCTCACGTTGGCGGACCTCACTATGGCGTCCACGCTGGCCCCTTCGTAACCCCTAAGGGCAAATATGCGCCTTGCGCTGTCTAATATGGAATCCCTGGCATCGGAAACCAAAACCCATTCCCCCTTCCGAATCCGAGAGGATGTTCCCACAAACCGACCGGTCTGTCAAGCAACCCCCAAGAAAAGGGGCCCCGAAGGGCCCCAAAAACCCGAAAGACCGAGAAGACCGGCGCGGTCCCGCTCCGTTAACGCTTGGAGTACTGGAACCGGGCGCGGGCTCCAGCCTGACCGAACTTCTTCCTCTCCACCATCCTGGGATCCCTGGTGAGAAGGCCTGCCTTCTTCAACGCCGGACGGGCCTGGGGGTTCATCTTCAATATGGCCCTGGCTATGCCAAGCCGGATGGCCCCCGCCTGACCGGTAAGGCCGCCGCCGTGGGCCCTCACCAGAACGTCCACCTTGCCCTCCACACCGGCCACCTTCAACGCCTCAAGGGCGTGGATCTGCCAGGTGAACCGGGGCAGGTAGTCCCCGATCTCGCGGTTGTTGACCTTGATCAAACCCTGGCCGGGACGGATCCTAACGCGGGCCACCGCGTTCTTACGCCTGCCGGTGCCCCAGAAGTACATGTTGGAAGCCTGCACCTTCTATTCCCCCCTCTTCCTTAAAGTTCCAAGGTCTCAGGCTTCTGGGCCCCGTGGGGATGGGTGGGACCCGCGTAGACCTTAAGCTTCTTGAACATGGCCCTGCCGAGACGGTTCTTGGGAAGCATCCCCTTGACTACCCGCTCGATGAGCTTCTCCGGGTTCTGGTCCAGTATCTTGCCGTAAGACACGGACTTAAGACCGCCGGAGTAACCGCTGAACCGGTGAACCATGGACTGCTCACGCTTCTTGCCCGTAAGCCCCACCTTCTCCGCGTTTATGACCACCACGAAATCCCCCGTGTCCACATGGGGGGTGTAGGTGGGCCTGTGCTTGCCGGACAGAACCAACGCTATCCGGGACGCAAGACGACCCAGATGCTTGTCCGTGGCGTCCACCACATACCACTTGCGCTCCACGGCTTCCTTCTTAGCCATGAACGATCTGGTACCGATCATGGATTCTCCTCCTTCGCTGGGAAAGACAGCTTCTTCATATCTACTCAAAAGCGCAACCCACCGGCAACCGGCCCTCCATAACCGCCGTGGGGGTGGCGGACAGGGACCGAAAATCCCGCTAGATCACGCGCTTAAGCCTGGGATTAGGAGTCACACCGGGGATCCGGCCCCTCTTGGCCACGCTGACCCCATCAACCTCCTTTATGTCCATGGTCATGTCCCGGGGCGTGCCGTGGGCTATGTAACTGCCCACGCCAAAACCGGAGGCCCCAGCCTCCGCCAACACCCTTATCCGCTCCGGGTTCAACCCACCGGACACGAATACCCCTACATGACCATAGCCGGCCATGGAAAGCCGGCAACGTACCTCCCGCACCAGGTCAGGGGTAACTCCCCCTCGCTCCCCGGGAGTATCAAGTCTAACAGCGAAAAGCCTTTCTTTCAAGGCCTCCGCCACCGAAAGGGCCTCCTCCGCCTCGTCCCGGAAGGTGTCAACCAGGATGGAGCGCTTCTCCTGCTCCGGAAGCACCTTATCGTACGCCAAAGCCACCTTCACGGTGTCGCCGGCTATCAGCACGGCCGCGTGGGGGATCGTACCCCGGGGCTCCCTGCCGCCCAGCTTGGCCCCAAGTATGCAGCTGACGTCGGAACAGCCCCCTATCAAGGCGGACCTCTCCATCACCGGGGCGCATGAGGGGTGCACATGCCTCGCCCCAAAACACAGCACCGGCAGCCCACCCGCCGCCTCCACACAACGCCGGGCGGCGGTGGCCCAGCCGCTTGCGCTGGACAACATCCCAAGAAGGGTGGTCTCGTAAAGCCCAAACTCCCCGTAGGGGCCCCGGATCCTCATCACCACCTCCCGGGGATAGAACTCCTCCCCCTCCTCAAGGGCCTCCACGGAAACCCTAGCACCTGCCTTGAGGAACAGGCGGCGAACCTCCTCCACCCCGCAGAAAACCCCGCCCTCCCGGGCGAAAACCTCCGCGCAGACCTCCACATCCAGCCTGCCAAGGCTCCGCAGCACGTCCCGGGTCTTCACGAAGTAGACGTCCGACGTCCAACCCCCTACTATCTCATGGTGGTCGGCGGAGAAAAGCCGGTCCCCCTCAACCTCGAACCTAAAAACATCCTCCATCCGGTCAACCCCGGAAGACAAGGCCAAGACCCCCTCCTGCTAGCCAAGCCCCAAGGGACAAGGCACGACACAAAAACCGCCGTCCTACGATATGGCCACCAAAACCAACGACAACAGCATGAAAAGACCCATCAGGACCGCCGATATCTTGGTAAGGCCGCTCATCCGCTGCCAAGCCCCGGAATTGTCCTGCTGGGTAGCCCCTCCAAACATGCCGGAGAAACCACCGCTCTTTCGATGCTGCATCAATATGGAGCCCCCAAGGGCCACACACACCACCAACTGCAACAAAGCCAATAGGACCTTCAACGCCAGCACCCCCGCAAACCCGCGATCTAAAACACCAAGCTACCGTCCATCGGACGGTCCAACTAAGGATTCTATCACAATAGGGGCAAACAGGGCCAGCTTTGCCGCCGCCTTGGCCCGGTGGGATATGCGGTCCTTAAGGCCCCCCGCCTGGGCCAGCGTGACGTCCAACCCCTTGGGCCGGAACACCGGATCGTACCCGAATCCCCAGTCCCCCGCCGGGGCCTCCGCTATTACCCCCTCCAGCTCGCCCCGGAAGGAGAACACCCTGCCGTCCGGCATGAGCAGCACCGCCACGCAAACGAACCGGGCCCACCGGTCCGCCTGCCCCTCAAGACGCTCAAGAAGCCACCGTATCCGCTCCCCATCGGAAGCCCCCACCCGGGCAGAGAATATCCCGGGCCCCATGTCCAAGGCCCGCACCTCCAAACCGGAGTCCTCCGCCAGCACCGGAAGCCCCCCGGAGAGCCCCACGTAAGACCTGGCCTTCTTGAGGGCGTTCTCAAAATAGCTGGCCCCGTCCTCCTCCACATCCACCTTCGTATTGGGCAGCCTGACTGAGATACCACGCCCCCCCAAAAGGCCCTCCCACTCCCTCACCTTGCCGTGGTTCCCGGTGGCCAAGAGCACCTCAACCCTCCAAGAGCTCTTCAAAACTCCCCACCCCCAAAACCTCCAGCTGAAGCCGGTGAAGACGCCTTATGCCCTCCTCGGCAGCCAAAAGCATCCGATCAAAGGACCCACGGGAGAAAAGGGAATCCTCCCCGGTGGCCTGGAGCTCCACGAAACGCCCGTCCTCCGCCATCACCACGTTGCAGTCCACCTGGGCGGTGGAGTCCTCCTCGTAGCAAAGGTCCACAAGCACCTCATCCCCCACGAGGCCCACGCTCACCGCCGCCACCTGGTGCACCACCGGCAAGGCCTTCACCAACTCCCGATCCTGCAGCCACCGGCACGCGTCCACCAGCGCCACGAACGACGCGGTTATGGCCGCGGTCCTGGTACCACCGTCGGCCTGCAGCACGTCGCAGTCTATCCATATGGTCCTCTCCCCAAGTAAATTGAGATCCACCGAGGCCCTCAAGGACCTACCTATGAGACGCTGTATCTCCTGCCCCCGTGCGTTAGGACGCCCCCGGCTTATCTCCCGCTGGGTGCGCTGGTGGGTGGAACGGGGAAGCATGGCGTACTCGGCGCTCACCCACCCCTGCCCGCTCCCCCTTAGGAACTGGGGCACCTTCTCCTCCACCGAGGCGGTGCACAGCACGTGGGTGTTCCCCCACCTTATGAGGGCAGACCCCTCCGCATAGCGGTTGCAGCCCCGGTCTATCTCCACGGGCCTTAAATCCCCAAGGCCCCTTCCGTCTATCCTGTCCAAACCGCCACCCCCTAGGGCTTAAGGGCCCAAGGCTTGGACAGATCCAACACGGACTTGTCCGACACCTCCTGCCCATCCACGTAAACCTTGACCTTCCTTACGGGGGAGAAGTTCTCCGACATGGTCTTCACCAAGCCGGTCATGACCAGCTGCGCCCTTTCCTTGCCAAGCCCCTTGAGCCCCTCAAGGAAGGTGCCGCTCAGGTCAAGGTAAAGCCAATCACCGCTCCTGAAAAGATGCAGCACCTGAACCGAGCCCTTGGTCCAACCGGAGCTGGCAAGCTCCGCCATGAAGAACTCCACAACCCCCTTCATGGCATCCTCATCGGTGACCACACCGGAGGCCTTGAAATCCTTGACCTCCAGGGACGTGCCGGACGGAAGGTAAACCCGGTAGCTGTCCGACTCCGACGCCAGGTCCTCCGAAACCCCCTCCACCGACACCTCCTCCGGCGACGTTACGGTGCCCCTCACGTTCCTGCCCCCGGAATCCAGGTACTTGAAGGCAATGGACGTGACGCCGTAACCCACCCCGAAGAATATGGCCACCAGGGAGGCCCAGGCTATGAGCCTGAAGGGCAGCGGGGCCTTACGCTTCTCACCGCCCTCCTCCGCATCCCTGCCCCTGTACCTGTCCCTTCCATAGCGATCCTGATCCCTTTGGCTGTCTTCCCTCCACATATTCCGATCCCCCATTGCTAGTATGCGGAACCCACCCTCAACGGCGGCCTCCCTTCAGGTAATCCACGACCCCCCTGGCCAGGGCGGAGGCCATCCGCCCCTGGAAACCGGGATCCCTTAGAAGCGCCGCGTCGGAGGGCTCCGATATGAACCCCATCTCCACCAGCACCGCCGGCATGGCGGCCCCCTTCAGCACGTAAAAGGGCGCCTGGGCCACACGCTTCATGTTAAGCCCCGAGGACTTGCCACTCCCGAAAAGGGCCTCCGCAAAGGATGTGCTCACGTCTATCTTCTGGTTCTGCTGCATGTCCCCCAGTATCTGCATCAACAACTGGGTCTTCCGGTCCATGCCCTCATTGGTAGAAGAAGCGTCCCCTATCTCCCGGTTCTCAAACAGCGCCAGCCTCATGGCGTCCCGGTCGGTGGGAAGCGACATGAGGTACAGCTCCACCCCACGGGAGTGGCGGCCCGGCGGAAGGGAGTTGCAGTGAAGGCTCAAGAACAGATCTGCCTTCCACTGGTTCGCCAGCTGGGTGCGCTCCGAAAGCTTGAGGTACCGATCGTCCTGTCTGGTGAGCCTCACGTCGACCCCGTAGGCGCTGAGCACCTCCTTGAGCCTTAACGCCACCTGAAGGTTTATGTCCTTCTCCCTAAGGCCGTTCCCCATGGCCCCCGGGTCCTTGCCGCCGTGGCCGGGATCCACCGCCACCACCGGCCGGTCCTTACCCTTGAAAACCCGCTCCACCGATATGAACGGCCGATCGGCCACGCCGCCATTCCCGGAGGAGGCATCTCTGGATGGTTTACCCTCAACACCCCAGTCGTCGGAGGAGGCGGAGGACTCCACCCTTGCCCCGCCATCGGCCGCGTCACCCGCGGGCTGGTAGGCGGCGCTGCCGTCCGGGAAGTCCAATACGAGCCTCACCGGGGAGTCCAACGAAAAGTGCCTCACCGGCAGGTTTGCGGCCTTAAAGGTCAAAGTGGTGGAGGAACCGTAGGAGATGATGGAGCAGCTAACCACATCCTGCCTCGGAGACGGGGGTATCAACGACTGGGGCACCCCAAAGGGGAGGGACACCTGCACTCCCCGCTGGGTCTGGGACACGGTGACGTTTTCCAAGGAACCAAGCTCCAGCACCGCCCTCACAAAGCCCTTCTGCACGCCCCACCGAAAGCTCTTGACGTATTGGGGAACCTCCTCCCCTCCCTGGGATGCGGGGCGCAAGCCCTTGGAATCCTTGGACGCCGGGCCCTTCCCCGACTCCTTGGGGGCAGGGGCAGCGGAAACTTCCGCGGGGCCATTCGAAAACCCCCGGAAGGCAAGGTTCCCATTCATGCCCGCGGACTTCAGAAATCCGTTGACGATCCCAAGGGCCCCCTTCTGCTCAACCCACCAGTGCCCCCCATCGCCCATGACCGGGTGCTCCATGGGCACCACCGAGCCGTTAAGCCTAGCCACCGGCGAGTTGGCCCAGAACTCCAGCTTGCGACCTCCCATGGAGACCACCAAACCGTCGGACCTGGGCTGCCACGAAAGCCCAAGGGAGGACAGCATCACGTCCGCCGCCACCAACGTGAGGCTCCCCTGCCTCCTAAACGGCACATCCCCCTTGCGGGATTCCCCGTTCCACAACACCATGAAGCCCCCCTCCCGGGCTTCGGCCCGGGGCAGGGCAAGACATAGGAAGCCCACTAAAAAGAGCGATAGAAAAACTGAAACCGAAACCCTGCGACTCAACTCCTAAGACCCGCCTCCTCCAAAACAATCGGCACCGCCGTCAACACGTCCTCCCTAGACAAGTCCCGGTGGGTCACCATCCGGACCCTCCCGTCCGACGACGCCCCCACCAGAACCCCCTTCTCCGCCAGGGCCTTGACGAACTCCCCCGGCGAAACACCGCAAGGAAGGGAGAAGTAGACCATGTTGGTGGGATTCGGCACCCTATGCACCTTCAAGCCGCCCTCCTCCAGCCTTTGGGAGAGCAGGGCGGCGTTCTCGTGGTCCTCCGCCAGCCTTTCCACGCCCTTCAACGCCAAAAGCCCAGCGGCGGCCACCACCCCCGCCTGCCTTAGCCCGCCGCCCAAGCGCTTCCTCCAGCCCCTGGCCTCCTCTATGAAGTCCGAAGGGCCGCACAACACGGACCCCATGGGGGCCCCAAGGCCCTTGGAAAGACATATCATAACGGAGCTCACCGCCTCCCCGTAAAGGCGCGGCGAACAGCCCAAGGCCACGCAGGCGTTAAAAAGCCTGGCCCCGTCCAGATGCACCGCAAGGCCCTGATCCCGGGCCTTAAGGGCAACGTCCCTCATCCTTTGAAGCTCCACCGCCGCCCCGCCGCAGGCGTTGTGGGTGTTCTCAAGACACAACAACCTCGTGGGGGAGAAGTGCACGTTTTCAGAGCCCCGGAGGGCCCCCTTAACCTCCTCAAAGGCCGGACACCCCGACGAATCGTCCAGCACCACGGGGAACACTCCCCCCAGGGCGGACATGCCCCCCGCCTCGTAGTTGTACATGTGGGACATGCGCCCCACCATGGCAGAGGTCCCCCTGGGGCACCAGGTGAGAGCCGCGGTGAGGTTCCCCATGGTGCCGGAACAGACGAAAAGGGCGTCCTGGGTCCCAAGCAGGGCGGCACACTCCTCCTCCAGCCGCCGAACCGTGGGGTCCTCCCGGTATACGTCGTCCCCCACCTCCGCCTCCGCCATGGCCCGCCGCATCTCCAACGTGGGCCTTGTGACCGTGTCGCTCCTGAAGTCCATGGGCATAAAACAATCCCCCCTAGAGATCAACTCCAAGCCTGGCCCAGGGGATCCACGTGGGCTCCACCGAAACCCCCATGGACACCCAGGGCTTGTTATCCCCGTGAAAGTCGGACCCGCCGGTGGGAACCAGGGACAGCTCGGAACACATCTGGAAAAGCCGCACGGCGTCCTCGCGTCTTGCGGAGGAGTGAAAACACTCCACCCCCCAAAGTCCCATGGACTTCATCTCCACCATGAGATCGTAAAGGTCCTTCCACCCCAGCCCGGTCTGCATCGGATGGGCCATTACGGCAAGCCCTCCGGAGCTTCTTATTAGCTCTATGGAGTCTACGGGGGACAGACGGCGCCTGGAAAAGTATGCTGGGGCCCCTCGACCCAGGAACCGCGCGAAGGCGTCCATGGGGTCCGAAGCATAGCCCTTCTTCACCAGGACCCGGGCTATGTGGGGCCTTCCCACCAGATCCGATCCCGCCTCTTCCCGGGCCTCCTCATGGCTGACCGGGATCCCCATCTCCTCAAGCCTTTCACATATCCGGCGGTTCCTCTCATCCCGGCCCTCCCGTATCCAGTCCAAGGCCTCCTCCAATGGGGCGGGATCGGTTATCCGGTACCCCAACATGTGGAACGTGTAGGGGGCCTCCACGGAAAGCTCCACGCCGGGTATGCCCTTGATGCCGTTCCTCCGGCAAGCCTTGAGGAACTCTTGGTTGCCAGCGGTGGTGTCGTGGTCCGTAAGGGCCATGACGGATATGCCAAGCCGGCGGCCCAGCCTTGGGAGGTCTGCGGGGCTTAGGGTCCCGTCCGAACAGGTACTGTGAAGGTGCATGTCAATCCATATCATCTTTAACTCCACCGGGCAATCAAAAAGCCCCCCCGAAGGAGGGCCGACGGGGCCTTGGAAGCTCTCACTCCTCCCCTTCCTCCTCCTCCTGGACCAGGTCGTCTATGTCAAAAAGGCCCGCCAGGTCCAGAAGAACTATGAGACGGCCATCCTCCAGCTTGGCCACCCCCTGGACGTAGTCCCTGCCTATGCCAACATCGGTGCCCACACCGGACTCCACCTGGCCGTCGTGGATGGTGCGAACCTCCCGAACCGCATCCACCAAAACCCCGAAAAGGATGTCCTGGTACTCCGCCACCACTATCCTCGAGTCGTTCGTCTTCTGGGACGGCGCGTTGCCCATCTTCACCGCCATGTCCAGCACCGGTATGACCGTACCACGGAGGTTTATGACCCCCCGCACGTAGGAAGGAGCGTTGGGCACCCTGGTTATGGAAGGGGGGACGTGCACTATTTCCCTTACCATGTTAACATCCAAGCCGCAGTACTCACCCACAAGATCGAAGACCAAAAGTATCCTCTCGGCCCCCTGGGACTCCGCATCCATCTTGACGGCCCCCTTGTTAAGGGTTCCTACCTCCACCATGGGTCATCCCTCCCTGTTGTCCTGTCCTTTGCGCTCCCGCTTATCATTGTACATCTTCTCATCCGCAAGGCGAATAAGCTGATCCCCGTCGGAACCATCGTCGGGGAACACCGCGTAACCAAGATCCACATGAAGATTATATTCTATCCCAAAATCCATGGAATCCACGAGCTCCTTCAACATCCCGCAAAGCCTCTTCAACTTCACCTCGTCCACGTCCCAAACGAGCATCACGAACTCGTCTCCCCCGTAGCGGGCGAAGAAGTCCACGTCGCAGGTCCTGCGGTCCACCGCCTTGGCGAACCGTTTGAGCACCTCGTCCCCCGTGGAGTGGCCGAAAAGGTCGTTGACACCCTTAAAGCCCCCAAGGTCCATCATCACCACCGCGAACTTGACCCCCCTGGACTTGGCCCGGGACAGCATCTCCGCCAGGCGGATCTTGAAGCTCCTTATGTTGGGCACCCCGGTGAGCACGTCCCTCATGGACTCCACCTTAACCCGCTCCACCAGCTCCAAAAGGCGCCAAACCGTGGCCATGTGTCCCGCCAGTATGGTGAAAAGCTCCTCCTCCTTAGGGCCAAAGGCGCTCTCCGCCTCGTCCTCTATGCACAGAACGCCGTAGACCTTCCCATGAATGGATATGGGAACGTCCAACTGGCTCCTGATCGTTGGGATGAGGGGCACCCATTCCTTCTTCTTCGACACGTCCGGGGTGTTCTGAAGGACCCCGTTCCTCGCAGCCCGGGAGACCAGGGAGGATCCCTTGCTTAAGAGCCGGTTCACCTCCTCCATGTCTTCATACCTGTTCGACGAGGCCATCACCGACACCCCCCCTTCGGGGGTCTCCAGCTTGAAAACCGTCACCGCCCGGTAGCCAAGCCGCTCCGCCACCATGTACACCACGGACCTCACCATGTCCTCCAGGCTGCCGCAGAAGGCCATCTCCTGGACTATGTCGTGAAGCAGCCGGATCCCCCGCATCCGAAGGTCCAGGTCCCGGATGTGGTACGAATGCTCCAGCATGAACCCAAGGTACCTGGCCACGGCCTCCATCATGTTCACGTCCTCGGCGTTGAACCGCAGGGGCCTCTCGTCTTGGAGGGACAGTATGCCCAAAACCTGGCCTGAAGATGAGGGGATGGGGGTCGACAGCTCGGAACGAACGGCGCTGTGGCCTGTACGGTACAAAGGGTCCCTGGGGGCGTCATTGCAGAGGTAGGTCCTTCGGTTCTCCACCACCCATCCCCATATTCCCTCCAGCTTGGACATGGGAAGCCGCCACACGGCGCTGTCCTGGGGAAGCCCCTTGAATGCCTTGAGCTCAAAGGCCGGGTCCTGGCGGTCCTCGTGGCGGACCAACAGGTAGACGTTGGAGTATCCAAGGGACGACACCGCCTCCACTATGCAGGAGCAGAGCCCCTCAAGGTCCGTGAACGCCGAAGGCCCCCTGATTATGGAGAGCAGCGCCTCCGCCACCCGGGCGCTGCGCTTGGCCTCCCTAAGGGCCCTCTCCTTCTGGAGCACCGCCCGGTCCAGGACCTTGACGCGCTTAGCTTCGGAGCCCGAGGCCTCCCGCTCGCGGCGGAGGGCTTCCTCCAACCCCCGCTTGTCCTCCATCCCGGAGAGCACGTAGGAAAGAAGCGAGCCTATGACGCAGATGAACCAAAGATCCCGGCGTTCCAGGGCAAAGGGTGACTCCACGTTCAAGACCCCCATCCTCTTTCCCCCAAGCTGTAATGGAACCGCCACCTCGGAACGGGTCTCCGCCTTGCTCGGCACGTAGTCACGATCGGACCTTACGTCCTTCACCAGCACCCCCTTGCCGTCGGTAAAGGCCCGCCAAACCACGCCGCTTCCCCGGGGAAGCTGAAGACCTATGTCGAAGTTGTCGGATCCCGCGATCTGAACTAACACGTCAAGGTCCTTCTTGTAGAGGAAGGCAGATACGTAATGGTAACGGGATATGCCGGTCAAGGAGCGGACCGCCATCCGACAGGCATCCTCTAGATCCCCGGCGGAAGAGAGCCTATGGCAGAAGTCGCTCAACACCTTGATCAGGCTGTCGTTGAAGACTCCCATCTTAAGACGCCAAAGGACCGGAAGCGATACGGTGCCCAGCAAAACCATCACTTCCCCCAAGGGACGCCTCATCATGGCCGAAAGGAACGACACGACCCCAAGGGTCAAGAGAAACCAGATCCAACCGGGCAGCCCTCCCCGGTCCCACAGGAGGACCACCACCGCAACGCCGAAGAAGCCCAGCAGCGACGGCCACCCAACCCAAAAGGCCACCCCAAAGCCCGCCAGAAGAACCGCCAGGGTGAACCAGTCAAGGATCCGATGGAGCCTGACGAACAGGTTGGACCATCGGGGGTGGGAGGTCCGACCCTTAAAAAGGCCCCGCCAGCTAGATGGGCTCACTGTGAAGAACCTCGCCGTCGAGGGTGACTATCCATACGGAGCACGGGGTGACCACCCCGAAGCTCGCGGGATCCTTCCCCTTTGGAAGGCTCAAGGAACCGGGGTTGACGAACACCGTGTCCCCCTCCCTCACCACCGAAGCCACGTGGGTATGCCCCGACAGGGCAAGGCGGAAACCCCCGCCCAACGCCTCCTCCCGGAAGGAGGAGAAGTCATCCCCGTGGGCCGCTATGCCGGTCAACCGGTCCCACCAGAAGGCAAAACGATCCACCATCACCCGGGGAGAGGCCATCAGCTGGTCCACCGAGGCATCGCAGTTGCCCCGGACCAACATGACCGGAAGAGGAGCGGAACGGAGAAGCTCCCCCAGGGCCTTGGGATCGTAACCCTCCGGCAAGGGGTTCCTGGGACCATGGTAGAACAGGTCCCCACAGTGAAGGAGAAACGACGCCCCGGAAAGATGCGCCTCAAGCCGGCGCCATGCCTCGGCACCGCCGTGAACGTCGCTGCACACCACAAAGAACCTATCCCCCCAAGGGGCCCCTAAGGACACGCCGACACCCCCCATCGCGCCTAAGCGCTGGACTTAAGCCCTTAAACTTCCAAAGATTATAAAGTCACATCCTCCCCATTGGAAGAAAGGGGACAAAAATCAACGGGAAAAGAATAGCTTAGATCTTCGAAAGGAGCCTTTGCACGGTAAGGTTCGAAGCCAGGGGATAAATTCACAAAGGGCGGCAACTATTTTGGCCTATGGACGGCCAAGAGGGGACAAAGGCAAGACCGCCGGGCTCCGTGGTCTGCCGGCGGTCTTGCGGGCTTCAGCGTATCTTCCTATTCCGCGTCCTTTTTGCGTCTTTGCGTCTTGAAACCCTTTGGGCGTTACAGCTCCCTAGCCCTTAAGCTGCAGGGGATTGCCGTGGTCGTCGTACTTGAACCTGGCCACCAGCCTCTCAAGCTTGTCCGCGGTGCGGCTCAACTCCTGGGCCTCCCGGGCCACCGCCTCACTGGCCTTCGCCGTCTCCTCCCCGGCGCTTCGGATCATCTCCACCGCAGACGTGGTCTCCAAGGTCCCCTGGGTGGCGCTGTCTATGCCACGGGCTATCTCCTGCGCCGCCGCCGCCTGCTCCTCCGACGTGGCCGCTATGTTCTGCATCACGTCGTTCACCGTCTTTATGTGCTCCAACACACGCCTTAAACCCTCCGACGACTCGTGGGCCCTACGCACCGTCTCCTCCATTGACCTCTTGGACTGCTCCGTGGCCCTCAACGACTCCTCCGTGTTGGCCTGCAAGGGCGCTATGAGGTCCTCCACCTCCTTCGCCGCCATGCCGGACTCCTCCGCCAGCTTACGCACCTCCTCCGCCACAACCGCGAAGCCCCTCCCAGCCTCTCCGGCCCGGGCCGCCTCTATGGCGGCGTTCAACGCCAAAAGGTTCGTCTGGTCCGCTATGGACCTTATGGTGCTCACAAATCCCGATATGGAGCTCACGGACTCCGCTACCTTCCTTATCCTCTCGTAGGTCCTCTCCGACTCGGACCCAAGGGCCGTTATGGCCGACACCACCTCTTCAACCTGACCTATGGCCCTCTCCGACAGCGCCGACATCTGGCTCGTGGCCTCCGCTCCCTCCGTGGCGGAGTTCGCCGCCTGCTGGGCTCCGCTTGAAACCTCCTCTATCCCCGCGTTGGTCTCCTGCAAGGACGCGGAGTTACCCTCCATCAGCGCCGCCACCCGGTCCACCGACGACTTTATCTCCTCCACCGACGCCACCTGCTCCTCCGACAACGCCGCCAGGTTCTCCGCCGACGACGCCGCCCGGTGGGACTCCCGCTTTATCTCACCCATGGCGTGCCTTAGGTTGTCCAGAAGACGCGCCACCGACCCCGCCATGTGCCCTATCTCCGTGGCGCTTCCAGCCTCAGCCCTGAGCCACTCCTCCTCATGCCCCGCCGTCAGGTCCAACTCCCCAAGGCGCCCTATGGCGGCGCTTATCCGGTCTATGGGCCTTATTATCCCCTTGGACAGCCACCACAGCATACCTACAAGCCCAACCAGTGTCAGAAGCCCAAGGACCAGCTGCCTTAACGCCACGGACATAACCATGTGGTCCAAGTCCTTGGTGGGGAACACCACGCACACCACGAACCCCCAGCGGGAGTGGTAGAAGAAGCTCCTTCGCCCCTCCCCCATGAACTTGTAGTCCACGAAGCCCCCGGGCTGGGTGGACAGTATGGTCTGCCCCGCCCTGGCGTACTCCTCGCTCACCAGGGAGCTGGGCTTGGAGATGTTCTCCTTCATGATCATCTCCTTCTTGGGGTTGGCCAGGAACACGCCGTCCCTGGTGGTAAGAAGCCCCAGCCCCTTGCCCATGATCTTGTACTGGGTCACTTGGTCCGAGAGGCTGTTGAGCTTCACGTCCACCGCCGCAACCCCAAGAAGCCGCCCGTCGTCGCCCTTGACCGGCGTGGCCACGGTGATGAGAAGGTCCCCGGTGCCGGCGTCCACGTAGGGGTCCGACAGGGTGGTCTTCCCAGCCTCAATGGCCCTTAGGTACCAGTTCCTCTTCCTGGCGTCGTACCCCTCCGGTTCCTTCCAGCCCACGCCGCTTGCAAGGCTGCCGTCGGACTCAAGGCCTATGTAAACCTCGAAGATGTTAGGATCATCTTTAGAGGCCCCGCCGAAGAGGCGCATCATCATGGGCTCCAGCGCGTCGTCGGTGTTGGCCCCCCGCTGGATCTCGTGGGCCGCCGCCTGGCTTGCGGCCTCCGCTATGGCGGAGAGCCTGTCGAAGTACTGGTCCACCGCCTCCGCCCGGTCGTGGATTATCTCCATCCCCACGGTGTTCACCTGCTGGTTCAACACCCGGTAGCTGTTGAACGCCACCGCCGCCACCATCAAGGCCATGAGCGCAGCGGCGCCCAGGGCCAGCAGAAACAGCTTCCGCCGTATGGACATTAAGAAAAACCCCTCCTATATTAATTTTTTAATTTAGTTGATACAAAAGTCACAGGTCGCGGAAGATTATATCAAAGGGGCTGTAGATTTGGCGCCTGTTTCCAAATGGTTTTAGTTTTCTTTATTGCAAGAATCAGCGCCGGAGGAGGTCCTGAAGAACCAGTTTAGGCACCTAAGCCGCATCCGCTGGGGTATGAGGGGTATGCCAAGGGTCCGCGCCTTTCCCGCCAGCTTGGGCACGCAGACCACCTTGCCCCTTTCCAGGTCCCTTATGGACTCTTCCACCACCTCCTCCGGGGTCATCCAGGGTATGAGCCTGCTCTTCGACAGCGACGCCCCCTCGGCCCCCATCCTTGGGTGGAAGTCCGACCGGGTCATGCCGGGGCACAGGGCCTGGAGCCTTACGCCGCTGTCCATCATCTCCAGCGCCACCGACTCGGTCCAGCGCAGCAGGAACGCCTTGGCCCCGGCGTACACCGAGTTGCGCCTTACGGGTATGAAGGCCGCCTCGGAGGACACGTTCACCACCACCCCCTCGCGCTCCTCGCCCATCACCTTAAGGGCCGCCTGGGTGAGCCTTAAGGGGGCCATCACGTGGACCCATATGAGGGCCTCCCATAGGTCCCTTGGGGTGTCCGCGAAGGCCTCCCTCAGCCCGAACCCCGCGTTGTTGAGCAGGAAGTTGGGCCTTCGCTCCCCGATGACGGCCTCCAGGGCCTCTATGTCCTCCTCCTTGGAAAGCTCCGCCATCAAAGGCTCCACCGGTACCCGGAACTGGCGCTCTATCTCGTGGGCCCTTTGGCGCAGAAGGTCCATCCTCCGGCCGGTCATTATCAAGCCGTATCCCATGGACCCAAGGCGCCTTGCGTAGGCGAGCCCTATGCCGCTGGTGGCGCCGGTTATGAGCGCAAGTCCACCTTTCAGCAGTGGCATGTTCATCATCCTCTCCCTGCGGTGGGTGTATCATTGCGGAAGATGATACACGAAAGGGGAATGGGCGTATGAAACTGACCGAAACTTCCGGGTCCCGCCCGGAAGGGCGCATGGGCCTTGCTTACGCCTTGGGGGCTTACTTCCTGTGGGGGGTGCTCCCGGTCTACTGGAAGGCCCTGGCGGAGGTGCACCCCATGGTCATACTGTGCCACCGGATAGTCTGGTCCTCGGTGCTGCTGCTGCCCGTGGTTCTGCTTAGGCGTAGAGCCTCCCTCATCTTTGCCCTTAGGTCACCCAGGCTGCTTGCGGTGCTCTCCCTGAGCGGAGCGGCGGTGGGGGCCAACTGGCTCATATACATATGGTCCGTCAACTCCGGACGGATCCTTGAGACCAGCCTCGGGTACTTCATACTGCCCCTTCTTAACGTATCTATGGGGCTTGTCTTCTTCAAGGACCGCATAAGCCCCCTCAAGGGGATGGCCCTTGGGCTGGCGGCCCTGGGGGTGCTTTTCGAGCTTCTCCGCTACGGCTCCCTGCCCCTGGCGGCCCTGGGGCTGGCGGTGTCCTTCGCCGTTTACGGGCTCACCAAAAAGCTCTGCCCCATGGACCCCTTGATGGGGCTTTTCCTTGAGACCGCCATCCTGTCCGCGCCGGCCCTCATCTACCTGTCCGGAGTGCCGGGCCTTGGCCTTCAGGGGGGCCTGTGGCGGGCAGCCCTGCTGGCGGGCTCCGGCCTTGTGACGTCCCTGCCCTTGTGGCTCTTCGCCATGGGGGCCGCCAGGATAAGCCTCGTTACCATGGGGCTTGTGCAGTACCTCTCTCCCAGCATGTCGTTCCTCATAGGGCTCCTCCTTTACCACGAAAAGGTGTCCTTCGGAAGGGCCGTGAGCTTCGGCATGATCGTGGCGGCGGTGGCCCTCTACACCCTTGACTCCTTAAGGAGCTCCTGGCCCTACGTACCAAGGAGGGCTGAAGAAGATGCCTAAGCGTGAAGCCCTCCCGGGGTGGGTGGGAGGACTTCTGGCGTCCGTGGCGCTGCCCCTGGCGCTTTGGTACACCGCATCCTCCGAAGGGGGCATGGGAAGCGTCCTCTTCCCTTCCCCCTTAAGGGTATTTAGAACCCTTTTTGAGCTCCTGACATCCGGGGAGCTTGCAAGGCACGTGGTGGTCAGCCTCTTGCGGGTCCTCCAGGGCTTCTTCCTGTCATCCCTCTCGGGGGTCCTGCTTGGGACTCTAATAGGCCTTTCCGGAAGCCTTAGGATTTGCCTTGGCCCCTTGTTGGAGTTCCTTCGGCACATACCGCCCCTTGCGGTGCTGCCCCTGTTGGTCCTGTGGTTCGGCATAGGGGAGGCCTCTAAGGTGGCGGTCATAGTGGCCGCCTCCTTCTTCCCGGTGTTCATAAGCACCCTCCACGGGGTGGCCGGGGCGGACCAGCGGCTCCTTGAGGTGGGGAAGGCCTTCGGACTGCCAAGGGCCAGGATAGTGGCCCGCATAGTACTCCCCTGCGCCATGCCCGCCATAATGTCGGGGCTGAGGCTGGGACTTGGGTACGGCTGGAGGTCCCTGATCGGAGCGGAGCTGGTGGCCGCCTCCTCCGGCCTTGGGTACCTGATAAACGACGCCCAGGCGATGCTGAGGACCGACGTCATACTGGCGGGGGTGGTGGTGCTGGGCCTCATAGGAAGCCTCACCGACAGGCTGTTCATGTCCGCCTTGGGAAGGCTCAGGTATTGGGAGGGAAGAGATGAATCATAGCGATGCGGCGGTACAAGTCCGGGAGGTTTTCAAGACCTTCAGGGCCGGCGTTGTGGAGGTGGAGGCCCTTAAGGGGGTGAGCCTTGAGGTGCCCAGGGGATCTTTTACCGTGGTGGTCGGAGCCTCCGGGAGCGGGAAGACCACCCTCTTGCGGATAATCGGGGGACTTGAAAGGCCCGACCGGGGGCAGGTGCTGCTTCGCCGCTCATCTAAGGATGACCGAAGACACCCGGTGGGCATGGTCTTCCAGGAGCACCGGCTTTTCCCCTGGCTTACGGTGCTCCGCAACGTGGCCTTCCCCCTGGAGGGGCTGATGCCCCCCAAGGAGGCCTCCATGAGGGCTATGGAGAGCCTTGAGATGGTGGGGCTTGCCCGGTTCGCCTACGCCATGCCGAAGGAGCTCTCCGGGGGCATGGCCCAACGGGCCGCCCTGGCAAGGGCCCTGGCGTTCCAACCGGAAGTGGTGCTCATGGACGAACCCCTGGGGGCCTTGGACTACTTCACCCGGCGGGAGCTCCAATTAAAGCTCCAGGACATACTGTTGAACATGAAAAGGACCTTTGTTATGGTTACCCATGACGTGGACGAGGCGGTTTTCCTGGCCGATCAGGTGGCGGTTTTGAGGGAGGGGAGGCTTGTTGGGACCTTGGACGTACCCATCCCAAGGCCCCGAGACCTGGATCTGCCGGAGGTCATACCCTTAAGGCGCAAGGTCTTGGAGATGATCGGGGGCTGATGGGCCGTTCCCTCGCTGGGGGTCCGGTTCTTCCCATGGGGATCCCTATGCGCTAAGCCCGGGCGGTAAATTGCTTATATTGGAGATTAAATTTCGGAGGTGGTGGTTTTGAGTAGGGGAATTGGTGGTCTTTTGCGCGGGATTTTGCTGGGGGTGTGGTTTTTGGGGGCCGTTTTGTCAAGCCCTGAAGGGGCCTTCGGAGAGCCGGGGACCATAGGGGTCACCTACGTGAAGGCCCCCCTCAACGTGCCCTCCATAATCGAGAGGAGGCTTGGCATCATCGACAGGGCCTTGGGGCAGCTCAACCTGAAGGCGGAATACCCGGAGATAACCGCCGGTCCCGACCAGACCCGGGCCATGGCGGCGGGGTCTGTTCAGGTGGCCCACTGCCTTGGAGGCACTTCCGCGCTGCTCGCGGCCTCCGAGGGGGTGGACCTGAGGATAGTGGGCGTATACTCCAGGGCCCCCAGGGCGTTCACCATACTGGTCCGGAAGGACTCCCCCATAAAGGACGTGAAGGACCTCAAGGGCCGTAAGGTGGCGGGGCCCAAGGGCACGGTGCTGCACCAGCTCCTGTCCGCCGCCCTGGAGAGGGAGGGGCTGGAGCTTGAGGACGTGCAGTTCCTCTCCATGGGCATACCGGAGGCGGTGGCGGCCCTGTCAACGGGTGGTGTTGACGCGGCCCTGGCGGCGGGGCCCGCGGTGAGGCTGGCATCCCAGAAGGGGGCCAGGGTGCTGGCCGACGGCAGGGGGCTTGTGGACGGCATAACCGTCATAGCCATGTCCGAGCGGTTCCTTAAGGAGCGCCCCGAGGCCGCCAGGGCCTTCATGAGGGCCCACCGGCAGGCGCTTCAGCTGATGCGGCAGGACCGCCTCAAGGCGGTGGAGCTCACCGCCCAGGAGACCGGCCTTTCGCAGGGGGACGTTATAAGCATGATGTCCCTATACGACTTCGACCCCTCCTTGAGGCCCGAGGACCTCAAGGAGCTGGAGAAGACCCAGAACTTCCTCATAAGAAACCGCATGATGAGGAAGCGGGTCAACCTCTCAAGGATAGTCGTCCCCCTGTAAAACCTGTGAAGAAGGGCCCCGGGAAGGTTCCCCCGGGGCCCTTTAAGCGTTGCCGTTGGTGTTTTGGCCTTCCTATTGGGATCCAAGCTTCCGCCGGAGCTTCTCCAACATGTCCTGGGTCATGGCGTCCAGGTCGTACTGGGGGTCAAATCCCCACTCCTCCCTGGCGGCGGAGCAGTCAAGGCTGTCCGGCCAGGACTCAGCGATGGACTGCCTCAAGGGGTCCACCTGGTAGTCCAGCTTGAAGGTGGGGATGAACTTTCGGATGGACTCCGCGATCTCCTCCGGGTCGAAGCTCATGGCGGATATGTTGAAGGCGTTCCGGTGCTTGAGTTTTGATGGGTCCGCCTCCATGAGCTGCACCACCGCCTTTAGGGCGTCGGGCATGTACATCATGTCCATGTAGGTGCCCTTGGCTATGAAGCTGGTGTAGCTTCCCTTGGTTATGGCGTCGTAGTAGATGTGCACCGCGTAGTCGGTGGTGCCGCCGCCGGGAGGGGCCACGTAGCTTATGAGCCCCGGGAACCTAAGCCCCCGGGTGTCAAGGCCGAACTTGGCGTGGTAGTAGTCGCAGAGCATCTCCATGCTGGCCTTGGCGATGCCGTAGACCGTGGTGGGGCGCTGTATGGTGTCCTGGGGGGTGTTCTTCCTGGGCGTCGAGGGGCCGAAGGCGGCGATGGAGCTTGGGAAGAAGAAGGCGCAGCGGTGCTCCCTGGCGGCCTCCAGCATGGCCACGGTGCCGTTGACGTTTATGTCCCAGGCGAAGTTGGGGTTCTCCTCCCCCTTGGCGGACAGGATCCCCGCCAGGTGCAGCACCGAGTCCGCCTTGAAGCTGCCTATGAGCTCCGAAGCCCTCCTGCCGTCCCGCACGTCCAGAAGGTCGAAGGGGCCGCCCTCCGCCAGCGGGCCCTCCGGGGCCCTGACGTCGGTGGCCAGCACGTTGGAGGCCCCGTAGATCTCCCAAAGGTATGGCACCAGCTCTGAACCTATCTGTCCTCCCGCTCCGGTGACCAGTATGCGCTTCATCCTAGAGCACCCCCATCTCCCGGGCGGTCTCTACGAACCGGTCCACGGCGAACATGAGATCCTCCTCCGAATGGGCGGCGGACACCATGGCCCTTATCCGGGCCTTCCCCTTGGGGACCGTGGGGTACACGATGGCGGTGGCGAAGACACCCTTCTCGAAGAGCCTGCGGCTGAACTCCTTGGCGGTGTGGGCCTCCCCCAGCATCACCGGCGTTATGGGGGTCTCGCTGTTGCCCGTGTCGAAGCCCGCCTCCTTCAGGTGCTTCTTGAGGAAGTTCCCGTTGCTCCAAAGCCTCTCCACCAGCTCCCCGCTCTCCTCCAGGATCTCAAGAGCCGCCATGTTGGCCGCCACGTCGGGCACCGTGAGGGCGCTGCTGAAGAGGTTGGGGCGGGCCTTCTGGCGGAGGTACTCTATGAGCTCCTTCTTGCCCGCTATGACGCCTCCCATGACCCCGAAGGCCTTGGAGAGGGTCCCCACCTCCACGTCCACCAGGCCGTGAAGGTGGAAGTGGTCCACTATGCCCCGGCCGGACCGGCCCAACACGCCCTCCCCGTGGGCGTCGTCCACCACCAGGATCACCCCGTAGCGGTCGCAGAGCTCCCGGATGGCGGGAAGCGGCGCTATGTCGCCGTCCATGGAGAAGACCCCGTCGGTCACAAGAAGCTTCCGCCTTCCCCGCCCCTTAGTCTCCTCCAGCACCCGCTCCAGGTCCTTCACGTCCGAGTGGGCGTAGCGGTACACCTTGGCCTTGGACAGCCGGCAGGCATCTATGATGGAGGCGTGGTTGAGCTCGTCGCTGTATATTATGTCCTCCTCCGAGGGCACCAGGGTGGGTATCACCGCCAGGTTGGCGCAGAACCCGGACTGCAGCAGCATGGCGTCCTCGGCGCCCTTGAAGGCCGCCATGCGGCGCTCGAACTCCAGGTGGATGCTCATGGTTCCCGCGATGGTCCTCACCGCCCCGGGACCCACCCCGTAGGCGTCCACGTACTCCTTCACCTTCTGGACGAGCCTCGGGTGGTTGCAAAGCCCCAGGTAGTTGTTGGAGCAGAGGTTCAAAACCTTACGCCCCTCGATGGTCACCCAGGGCCCCTGGGGGCTCTCCAACGTCCTTATGGTGCCGTAAAGCCCCGCGTCCTTCATCTCCTTAAGCTCTTGGGTTATGAAATCCAGCGGTCCCACTTGACATCCCTCCCCTTGGGATCTATTCCTTTCGAGTATGATTAAACCAGCAACCGCCGTCAAAGGGATATAATCATGTTCCTGAGCGTGATAAGTTGTGGCCGTTGGAATATAGTTTCCGGGAGGGAATCGAGTTGACCGATCTTAAAGAGCTCAAGGAGCTGGCGGAGCGAAGGGAGGGGGACCTGGCGGCCCCGTACCTCATAGCGTCGGTCCTGAGGGAGGCCATTTACCGGGGCATGCTCCCAGAGGGGCACCAGCTTCACCAGGCCCAGCTGGCCCTCATGATGGGGGTAAGCCCCATACCCTTAAGGGAAGCCCTTCGCATATTGGAGAGCGAAGGGCTGGTGGCCTTCCGGGGGCACAAGGGGGCCTACGTTACCTCCCTTTCGGTGGAGGAGGCGAGGGAGCTCTACGAGATGGTGTGCCAGCTGGAGACCCACCTTCTGAATTTGGCGTTCCCAAGGATAACCCGCAGCGTCCTGGAGGAGGCGGAGGGGGTCCTAGACAGGATGGAAAGGGTTGAGGACTGCATCGCCTGGAGGGATCTTAACGAACGGTTCCACAACCTGCTCTACGAACCCGCCGAGAGGCCCCTCATAATGTCCGTCCTGGCCCGCTTCCGGCAGAACACCGACAGGAACATAAGGATGCACCTCGCCAGCATGAGGGAGGAATCGGAGCGCCAGCACCGCAGGCTCCTTCAACTCATAGCGGAGGGGGACCAGGAGGGGGCGGTGGAGGCCTTGCGCCGCCACCTGGAGTACACCTCCAACGACCTGCAGACCTGCATGCGGCGGCACGGCAGGAGCGCCTTGCCACAGCGCCGCTGAACTTCGGGCGCTTTGACTGGGCTTTGGCATGTGGTATATTGAATAACGGCCTCCGAGTCCTCTTCCCTAAGGGGTAATTCCTATGGGGAGGGACCGAAGGGTCCGGGGGGAAACCCCTGGGCCTCCCGCGTTTGGAAAGGAGGGAATCCGATATACCTTGGCGGATCACGGGGCCGGTTCCTGGAGAGATTGGGGACCGGCGTTTTTTTGGCCTTCATGACAGTTCCCGTCGATTTCCCAAGGCCCCTCCCGGTGTGTCTTCGTTATGTCAAAAGGGGGTATTGGAAGATGGTCTCTGTGGGTTTCAGGCGTGTTTTAAGGTCCTTGGCGGGGTTTTTGCTTTGCATCGCCCTGTGTCTTCCCGCCGCCGGTGAGGAACGGGTGCTCCGGATGGCCACCACCACCAGCACCGAGGCCACGGGCCTTTTGGACTACCTGTCGGCGGAGCTTAGAAAGGACACCGGCATAGAGCTTCAGTGGGTTGCGGTGGGCACCGGCAAGGCCCTGGAGTACGGCCGCCGGGGGGACGTGGACGTGGTGTGGGTTCACGACCCCAAGATGGAGGAGGATTTCGTGGCCCAGGGCTTCGGGGTCAACCGGCGGCGGACCATGTACAACGACTTCGTGCTGGTGGGCCCAGCGGCGGACCCAGCGGGGATCCGATCCGCTACATCCATACTGGACGCGGTGGGGAGGATAGCCTCCAAGGGGTCGGTGTTCGTAAGCCGCGGGGATCGTTCGGGCACCCACATGGCGGAGCTTAGACTATGGCAGGGGGCGGGGGTCCTGGTGGGCAAGTCCTCCCCCTGGTACGTGGAGTCCGGCCAGGGCATGATGGAGACCCTGCTGATGGCCAAGGAAAAGGGAGGCTACACCCTTACCGACCGGGCCACCTTCACGAAGTTCAACTCCCAGAACCCCGAGGCCCTCAAGGTTCTCTACCAGGGGGACGAGAGGCTCAGGAACCAGTACAGCCTCATAGAGGTGAACCCCAAGAAGCACCCCTCGGTGCGCCACCACCTGGCGGTGCGGTTCATCCAGTGGGTCCTCTCCAAGAGGGGGCAGGAGCTCATAGGCAGCTATAAGGTCTCAGGGCAGCAGCTTTTCTTCCCCAACGGGGATAAGTGGTGAGCTAGGAGAAGCGGTGGCATGGACTTCCTTAGGGAGGGGATGTTGGAGGCCGTGAGGATAATCCTCTCCATGGACGAGGAACTGCTGAACGTGGCTGCCGTTACGGTGAAGTCCAGCTTTCTTGCCATGTGCATGGCTTCCGCGGTGGGGCTCCCGGTGGGCATCGCCCTTGGGGCCCTGCGCTTCCCCGGAAGAAGGGCCTTGAGGCTTCTCTTCGACAGCCTGTTGTCGGTGCCCACCGTGGTGGTGGGCCTTGTGGTGTATGGCTTCATATCGAACCAGGGGCCCTTCGGGAGGTTTGAGCTGCTTTTCACCCTGTGGGGGATGGCCATAGGGCAGGCGGTTTTGGGCCTTCCGGTGCTGGTGTCCCTGGTGGCCTCGGCGGTGGAGTCCGTGGACCCTTTGGTGGTGATGACCCTAAGGACGTTGGGCTTCAGGGGGCTGCGGCTCCTTTGGGCCCTGGTCCTTGAGATGAGGCATGCCCTCATGATGGCGCTGCTCGCCGCCTACGGAAGGGTGGTCTCCGAGGTGGGGGTCTCCATGATGATAGGGGGAAACATCCGCTGGCACACCAGGACGCTCACCACCGCCATAGCCTTCGAGGCCTCCCGGGGGGACTTCGGCATGGCGGTGGCGTTAGGGTTGGTGCTTTTGATCATATCCTCCCTTGTGAGCGCCTGCGTGTCCCTGATGAGATGGAGGGCCAAGGGATGACGGACGCCCTCAAAGCCCAGGGCCTTTCCTTCTCCTACGACCGGCAGCACCGCCTGGAGGTGGACGAACTGTCCCTACCCCGGGGGGCGGTGATGGGGCTCATCGGCCCCAACGGCAGCGGCAAGAGCACCTTGATGAAGCTCCTGGCGTTGCTCATGAAGCCCCAGTCAGGACGCATACTCTTCTTCGGCGAGCCCTCGGAGGGGCGGGAGGCGTTGCTTCGAGGCATGGGGATTACAATGCTGCTTCAGCGGCCATGCCTTCTCAAACGCTCCGTGAGGGCCAACCTGATGGGCCCCATATGGAGGGAACCGGACCGGGAGGAGCGGGCTCGGGAGGCCCTGTACATGGTGGGGCTTGGAGAGGCCTACCTGGACCGGCCCTGGTACCGCCTGTCCGGAGGCGAGGCCCAAAGGGTGGCCCTGGCGGTGAGGCTGGCCTTAAGGCCTAGGGTGCTGCTTTTGGACGAGCCGGTGTCCAACGTGGACCAGGAGGCCGCCCAGGTGGTGAGGGGGGCGGTCATCCAGGCCCGGGACCGGTGGGGGACCTCGGTGCTGGTGAGCAGCCATCAGCCCGCCTGGCTGTCCGGATTTTGCGAGGGCTTCCTGGTGATGAGGGATGGAAGGCTAATCGGCGCCTATGGCTCAAGGGACCAAAGGGTTGTAACATAGTTGACCTGTGGGGCTTAAAGGCCGAGGACATCGGGGGATTTTTTGAGTTTCCCAGTTCCCCGGTTTGGAGGTGCGGTTTGCGATGCTCAAGGTAACCCTTGCGGGTCCGGCCTCGGTGGAGCTGAACGGGGAGCGGGTGCGTTTCCCCTTCAGGAAGCTGGAGGCCATGGCCTACGTCCTCTTCGACCAGTCCTTCGTATCCAGGGACCGGCTGTGCAGGCTGCTCTGGGGCGATAAGGACCTGCCGTTGGCAAGGAAGAACCTGCGAAACGCCGTGTACGTGCTGCGCCGCCTCCTGCCGCCCGGGATGCTGTCCCTTCAGCGGGATCTTGTGGCGTTGGAGGTTCCGGAGGGCGCCGTGGACCTTCACATGATGGACCGCTTCCTTGAAATATCCGACGATGACCGGGACGGGTTGGGGCGGGAGTTCCTGGAGGGCTTCGACCTGGAGGAGGAGGAGTTTAGAAGCTGGCTTGCGGAACGGCGCCTTGAGCACCGCCGCCGGTTCACTGCCCTTGCGAAGGAGCTTGCGGCGGAGCTGCTTCGCAGGGGGGACCAGGCGGGGGCCACCAGGTGGTTTGAGCGGGCCTTCTCCATGGACCCCTTGGACGAGGCGGCGGCCAGATCTCTCATGGAGCTGTACCACCGGTCCGGCTGGTCCGCCGGGCCGGTGGAGGTGTTCAACACCTTGAAGGACCGGCTTGCCAGGGACTATGGGATAATGCCCTCGCCGGAGACGGTGGAGCTCTTCAACCGCATCTCCGCCTCCCGTCGGGCCTTCAACGACTTCCACGCCATAGTGCCCCCCATGCCAGCGGCGGTCTTGGCGGGAAGCCCTAAGGTACAGCGGGGCGGAACCGAGGAAGCGGCGGTGACGTGCGTGGCAGGACCTAATGCCTTTGATCTCGCCGTCAGGATCCTGTCTCAAGAGGGTGGCTCGGTAGATCTCATCCACCTGCCCTCCCCTTCGCCGAACCCGCTGCTGTCCGCCCTGGAGGTGCTTTGGCGGGGTGAACTAACGCACCGGATAGACGCCCTTAAGGGGGCGGAAACGGCGGAAGCCGTTTCGGAGGCACTGGCCAGACGGGCCGCCGGCGGGGTTCTTGTGAACCTAAGGGACCGGCCCGAAGGGGAGTGCTGTGATTTTTTGTCGACCCTGTTGGCCAAGGCGTCTAAGGGAAGGGGTCTACGCATCCTGGTGGCCGCCGCCGATCCGCTGTGGCTTAGCTGCTGTGACGGCTTCGAGATCATAAACGCCAACCAGGGATCTCAAACTGACTGGAGGCTGGACTCCCTTTGGGGGGTGTGCCTTTCCCCCCTGGGGGCGGTGTGGGAGGAGATATGGGCCCAAGATGGGCAAGGCGGGGGGCATGGTGAGTTGGTGGTGTCCTGCAGGGACCCCCTGGGGGGCGACCTGTGGCTTGCCCCAAGGGATGAGACCCTTCGGCGCAAGGCCCTTGGGATAATGCCGGAGTGCGAGAGGCGGCGCCGTGCCCAAGGGTCCTTGGCCTTCTGGCTTGGACGGTGCCTTTCAAACCACCTGGACGTGACCGCCTGGGAGATGGGGGCTTTCTACGGAGGCCTTGTGGGGGATGCCCTGGTGGAGGGCTACTGCTCCTCCATGGGGGTTCGAGCCAGGATGGCGGTTGAGGAGGCGGGGATCGCGGATCGGCCCTGCGGCAGGGGCTTCCCCTCGGAGGAGGAGATCCGCCGGGCCCGGTGCTTCCTTAGGTCCTGCGGCCCGGCGCTGGAAAGGGTCAAGAGGCTTGCCCTAAGGGTCAGTCCACTATGACCGCCAGGAAGGTGAGAGCTCCCTTGCCGGTGTTCCTTATGGCGTGGGAGTGGGTCCGCTGGAGCATCAGCACGTCCCCGGGCCCCACCTTGTACTCCGTCCCGTCCTCCACGTATACGCCCTCCCCTTCAAGGATGACGTAGAGCTCCTCGTTGGTCAGGTGTTCGTGCTCCCCCACCTCCGCCCCGGGGTCGAGCCTTATGGTGCCCACCATGCGGAAGTGGCTCCCCGGAAGTTCCTCGTGGGGGGCTATGGCGTACCGGTTCCACGCCCCTCCCTGGCCCCCTTGGAGGTTCTCCCGCCTCACCGGCGTCATGTCGTGGAATCTCTTTATCATTTCCCTTTGACCCCCTTCGAATCTCCCGGTTTCCCTTGGCGCTCGCCCTTGCCCTCCGATAAGGCTGGTGCGTCCTCGTTGGCCAGCAGCATGCAGTTCCATCCGCAGCGGGAGCGGTTGTCGCACTTTCCAAGGAGCAGCACGCAGTGTCTTGGGTCCTTCAACTGATGATCCCCCTCCAGGAGTTTTGTTATTTGTTAAATTATAAGCCAAGGCCCCCTAGATCTCCAGGCGGCCGTAGGAGCCCAGCACCGTAAGCCCCGCGGTCCTTAGGGCCATCTCGTCCACCGCCGCCTCCACCTTTGGGTCCCCCATGCCGCCTTCAACGTCCGCGAAGAAGGCGTACTCAAAGGGGTTCTGTGGCAAGGGGCGGGACTGGATCATCATGAGGTTGACGCCCCGTTCCTTAAGGGCCCCCAGGGCTTCCCAGAGGGAGCCGGGCCGGTGGGGCAGGTTGAACAGGACGGTGGTCCTGTCGCCGCACTTAAGCTCCTCCCGCGGTTCTCTTCGGGATACCACCACGAACCTGGTGGTGTTGAGGGGGCAGTCCTGTATGCCAGGTATTATCCCTTTGAAGCCCATCTCCCGGGCGCACCGGATGCCGCACACCGCCGCCTCCCCCTCCTCAAGGGCCCTGTGAGCCCCTTCGCTGGTGGAAGCCGACTCAACCAGCTCCGCCTGGGGCAGGTTTTGGGAGAGCCACAGGTCGCACTGCCTCATGGCCTGGGGGTGTGAGTACACCCGCCTTATCCGGCTTAAATCCTCCCCCTGGTAGGCCAGGCAGTGTTCCACCCTGGCCCGCACCTCCCGGGTTATCCAAACGATCCCCCTGAACTCCATGAGCCCGTCCAGGGTGGAGTGGACCGCCCCCTCCACGGAGTTCTCCACCGGCACCACCGCCACATCACCGTTGCCCGACGCCACCATGCGCACCGCGTCCCTGGGGGACTGTCTCTTATACACATCT